>JALZWD010000001.1 GCA_023300365.1 Flavimaricola sp.
TAGCAGATAGCTACCGCAAGCGGCAGGGGCGAAGCCATGGCCGATGGGGGGATGGGTCATTGTGTGGTGCAACGCAAACTTTTGCAAAAGCGCCGCTACCGGCAAGCTGTGATGCGCAGTATTGCGCGGCTATTTTGGTTGCAGTGACGGCATTAACCAAATGGCGTCATCTGCAACAAAGCCGACAACGTATCTGAAAATTCAAAATTTCTGACCTCACTCCTTTGTTCTTTCTCCCCCGACCCCATATCGGGTAGGATAGGGTCCAAAGTGAATGAAGGACGATACATGGGACATCCCAAATCAAAACTCACAGAGATTGATCCCGTTTGGGCCAAAATCCGTGAAGAAGCGACACAAGCCGTGGCGGATGAGCCTTTGATTGGTGCGATGTTGCATGCGGGATTGCTGCATCACGACACCTATGATGATGCTTTGGCATATCGGATTTCAATGAAGCTGGCCTCGGGCGAGATGTCCGAACAGACGCTTCGCGATATTGCAAACCATGCCTACCGAACAGAACCTGATCTTGTCGCTGCCGCACGCGCCGATTTGGCCGCTGTTTTTGAACGCGATCCTGCCTGCCACCGGCTGATGCAGCCGCTGCTGTATTTCAAAGGTTATCAGGCGGTACAGGCCTACCGCCTTGGGAATTGGCTGTGGACTGAAGGACGCAGAGACCTGTCTTATTTCATCCAAATGCGAATTTCTGAGGTCTTTGGCGTTGATATCCACCCCGCCGCAACCATCGGCAGGGGCATTATGATTGATCACGCCCATTCGATTGTGATCGGGGAGACGGCGCGGGTTGGCAATAACGTGTCAATGCTACATTCCGTGACCCTTGGCGGCACAGGCAAGGAAGACGATATTCGCCATCCCCTAATTGGCGACGGCGTTTTGATTGGTGCGGGAGCAAAGGTTTTGGGCAATATCGAGGTCGGCCATTGCAGCCGGATTGCAGCCGGATCTGTTGTTTTGCAGGACGTGCCAACCATGAAGACAGTGGCCGGGGTACCCGCAAAAATCGTCGGAGAGGCGGGATGCTCGCAGCCATCCATCTTGATGGATCAGCTTTTGAACGGCCAAATCTAGAAGGATTTTGTTGTTAAGAATTCGGGCGGTGCTTTTTACTCAAAGCGCCGCCCTTTTTCGTTAAGCAAGCATGCCCATCGGATTTTCGAGGTTGTCTTTGATCGCGTTCAACAGGTTGGCACCGAGGGCGCCATCGACGACGCGGTGATCGACAGAAAGGGTTGTCGACATCACAGTGCCGACCGTAATCTCGCCGTCTTGGCCGATAATTGGTTTCTTGACGCCGGCCCCAACCGCGAGGATTGCGGCATGGGGGGGGTTGATGATGGCGTCGAAGTTGTCGATGCCGAACATGCCCAGATTAGAGATTGCAAAGCTGCCGCCCGCGTATTCATGGGGTGCCAATTTGCGGTCGCGGGCGCGGGTGGCGAGGTCTTTCATTTCGGCCGAAAGTGTTGAGAGTGATTTCATATCCGCGTCTTGCAGAACCGGTGTGAAGAGGCCGCCTTCGATGGCGACAGCGACTGCGACGTCGGATTTTTCAAATTGCAGGACGCGGTCACCGGCCCAGACGGCGTTGGCTTCGGGGACTTGCTGGAGCGCAAGCGCGCAGGCTTTGATGATGAAGTCGTTGATCGACAGCTTTACGCCGCGCGGTTCGAGGTTTTTGTTGAGCTGGCTGCGGAATTTGAGCAGGGCATCAAGATTGATATCGCGCCGCAGGTAGAAGTGCGGCACGGTTTGTTTTGCTTCGGTGAGGCGGGATGCGATGATCTTGCGCATGCCGTCGAGGCTGACCTCTTGATGTGGCCGGTCTGCGTAGGTTTTGAGGACAGCGTCGGTGGACGGTCCGGACGCCATGGCCGGTGTCCCTGCGTTGGCATTCTGTTTGGCGCTGGAATCGCTCGGCTTTTGTGTTGAAAGATCGTTGACGTCGGCCTTGACGATGCGGCCATGTGGGCCGGAGCCTTTGAGCGTTGTCAGGTCCACGCCTTTGTCAGCGGCGATGCGGCGGGCCAATGGTGTGGCGAAAACGCGGGTGCCGTCTTTTACCGGTGCGGCTGGTGCGGGCGCTGCTTTGGCGGCCGCGGGTGCTGTTGCTGCCGGGGCGGCTTCGGCTGGTGCCATTGCGGGTGCTGGCGCAGATGTGGCACCGATATCGTCGGCGCTTTCGCCGTCTTCGAGCAGCACGGCGATGGGGGCGTTAACTTTCACGCCTTCGGTGCCTTCGGGCACAACGATCTTGCCGATCACGCCTTCGTCGACGGCCTCAAATTCCATCGTGGCTTTGTCGGTTTCGATCTCTGCGAGGATGTCACCGGACGATACTGTGTCGCCCTCTTTAACCATCCACTTGGCGAGTGTGCCTTCTTCCATCGTTGGGGAGAGGGCGGGCATCAGGATTTCTGTGGGCATCGCTTTTCCCCTTATTTATAAGTGACTTGCTTAACCGCCGCGATCACCTCGTCGGTGGTCACCAGCGCCAGTTTTTCAAGGTTGGCCGCATATGGCATCGGCACGTCCT
>JALZWD010000002.1 GCA_023300365.1 Flavimaricola sp.
CCCGCCGCGTGCCAAGTCGAGCCTGAGGTCAATTCTGAGCGCTCAAGCAACATCACATCAGACCAACCCAGTTTGGTCAGGTGATACAGCACCGAACAGCCGACAACGCCGCCGCCGATGATCGCAACTTGTGTAGTGGTCTTCATGTCGGCCTCATTATTTTGTCGTTTGGTCTAAACAACATTGGACCGAGGCTGCAGGGTTTGCCAGAGGCGACATCCGGTGTCGCTTCTGGCAAGTTGGATTAGGGAATGATGCGCGTGTACTTGATGCCTTCGAGCGTTGCGCCGACGCGCAGACCCGTTTGTGCAAAGATCACCGCAATCACCGGAGAGAGCGAGGTTGTTGTTTGCGCGCTCAGCGTTTCGCCCTGATCCGAGATCGCGTATTCCACGTCCGCGCCTGCGGCCCAACCATCTGATTGGCGGAAGTTAAGCAACGCTTCTTGGGTCATGAAAAACAAAACCTGGCTGGATTGGGCAACACCGATTTGAAGGCCACCTGACAGGGATGTCGCGGAATAGTAGTCGACAGTTGTCGCACCGATGCGCAGCGCACCCCGCCCATAAGAGCCACCAACGCCCAGACCCGCAGCCGTGACAAGCGGCATGACCAAGATCCCTGCGGCACGCGCCGCGAGATTTTGTGTGCCGGGATAGGTGGAATATAGGAAATTAAGCGTCGCATCCGTGCGCGCGTCGATCTCGGCTGGACCAGAGCTGCCGACGCCATTGCCGCACGCCGCGAGTGTTGTTGTTGCCAACAAGGATGTCGCAAATGTGCGACGCGATAACTTGTTCATAGGTTCTGCCCTTCGATTGCCTGTGAGTGGCCGGTTATTCCAGCCTAGTTGATGCCACTATAGGCGGGAAGTTGCCAGATGTCATTAACTAGATGTAGGGTGTCGGCGAGAATGTGCCTGAGGTCGACTGACGGGCCAATTTTTGTTTGTATCCACGATTTGCCGCTGTTGTGGGCGGCAATGGCGCACAAGTACGGGTCGGTTCGCGCTAGCTGTTGAGGAGTTTGGCCGCCGCTGGTGCAAAATAGCTCAGCACGCCATCACAGCCTGCGCGTTTAAACGCCATCAAGCTTTCGATCATGACAGCATCGTGATCAAGCCAGCCATTTGCGCTTGCGGCCTGAACCATCGCGTATTCACCGCTGACTTGGTAGGCAAAAGTCGGGACTTCGAACCTGTCTCGCACCTCGCGGCATATATCGAGATACGGCAAGCCGGGTTTGACCATCACCATATCAGCGCCTTCACCAACATCGCGCGCCACGGCGCGAAGGGCGGTTTCGCGGTTGGCGGGGTCAATTTGATAGGTCTTTTTGTCGCCCTTGAGCGCCCCTGAGGCGCCAACAGCATCGCGGAAGGGGCCGTAAAAGGCACTGGCGAATTTGGCCGCATAGCTCAAGATAGCGACATCTTGGTGCCCTGCGGCCTCAAGTGCTGTGCGAATGGCGCCGATCCGGCCGTCCATCATATCCGATGGCCCAAGGATATCAGCGCCGGCATCCGCCTGTGCCAAGGCCATCTTGACCAAGGCCTCGACTGTTCGGTCATTTACAATCGTCTCCCCTTCGACAAAGCCGTCATGGCCGTTGATATTATAGGGATCGAGGGCAATGTCGGTCATCACGGCGATCTCGGGCGCGGCGTCTTTGATCGCGCGAATGGCCCGATTGGTCAGATTATCGGGCGACCATGCCATCGCACAATCCTCGGTCCGGTCTTCTTGCGCAGTATACGGAAATAAACAGATGGCTGGTATGCCAAGGGCTGCGGCCTCTTTGGCGGCGATGGCAATACGGTCCACCGTTTTGCGCGTAACACCGGGCATCGACGGGACGGGCGTCTCGGCATTTTCGCCGGCTTGGATAAAAACGGGCCAAATCAAATCCGCAGGCGTCAGTGTATTTTCTCGGACCATGGCGCGCAATGCGGCGTTGCGCCGAAGACGGCGCGGACGATTTGCGGGGAAGGGGGCAATGATTGGAGACATACAAACGGGCCTTTGTGGTCACAGGTGTTGGATCGTGTGAAATTTGCCGCATCACAAGTCTGGGCAAGGCAGCGTGTGCACGTTATATGCCGCAAACACGCCCCTAAACAAGCGAGCTCCCCGTCGTGGATTGGACCAAAACACTTGTCGATGTGATCGACATGCGATCTTTCTCAAACATTTGGTATTGGATCGTTCTTGCGGTTGTTTGGTCAACAGCGAGCCATTGGGTCTTGGGCGTGCCCTATGACATCATCATGCGCGCCAGACGCCAAGGCGGCGAGGCCTATGATGATATGGAAGACATCGTGCGGGTGAATATCAATCGGCTTCTTTATATCGGCGAGGTGTCGGGTATGTGGCTGCTTGGGTTTACGATGTTTACCCTGACCGGGCTTGTGACCTTGGCGTTTTGGTACCAGATTGAATTTGCGCAATCTGTGGTGCTTATCGCTGTGCCATTGTCTTGGGTCGGGCTGCTGTCTTTGTCGACGGCAAGGCGCATTAAGGCCGAAAATCCAGAGGGGCCTGTGTTGTTTAAGCGGTTGATACGACACCGCTTTTGGACACAAGTTATTGGAATGGTTTCAATTTTCGTAACCGCTATGTTTGGGATGTTTCACAATCTGTCGGTTGTGGAAGGGTTTGAGCTTTATATTCCGTGATGCAAACCAAGCAGGTCACTGTATCGGGCGCCCCCGAAGGGTTTGATGCGCAATTGGTGCTGCGCGAGGCCGAGAATGGCGCCGTGGTGCATGTGGCCCGCGATGACAAGCGTCTGGCCGCAATGCAGGCGGCGATTGCGTTTTTTGATCCCACGATGCCTGTCATCACCTTTCCCGGTTGGGATTGTTTGCCATATGATCGTGTGTCGCCCAATGCGGATGTGTCGGCGTCGCGGATGGCCTGCCTTGCCGGGCTGGTCCACGGCATGCCGGAACGGTTTGTCCTTCTCACGACACTGAACGCTGCGACACAACGCGCCCTCCTGGAGTGAGTGCTGGCTGGTTTTGTTTTGCGAGACAAGGTGCACATTGCGTTTATTTTGTGCGCCATTTGTTGAGCCGTCTA
>JALZWD010000003.1 GCA_023300365.1 Flavimaricola sp.
CCCCCCCCGCCGTCGTCCCCCTTTTTTTTGGCCTCCTTATCCACAGCGTCTCGGTGAACCAACCAAGCGGCCATCGCATCGCGGGCCGACGGCGACAGCGGCACCATGCGCTCTTTGCCGCCCTTGCCGCGAACCAATAACATCCGTGGATCGCCCCGCGCCGCCGCGACAGGCAGGCTGACCAATTCGGTCACACGCATGCCAGTGGCATAAAGCAGCTCGATCATACAGGTATTGCGCAATTGATCCCGGCCCGGTTTCCGCGCGGCCGCAATCAGGGCTTCAACCTCTGTCACATCCAGCGTCTTGGGAAGACGCTTGTCTTTGCCGGGGCCTTTCAGGCGGATCGCGGGATTGTCCTCTCGCCAGCCTTCCTCGAATGCAAAACGGTACAATTGCTTGATCGCTGACAACCTGCGCGCGCGGGTCGATTTCGCCAATCCTTGCGCTTCACACGAGACCATATAGGCCTCAACATCGGATTGGGCGGCATCCGCAAAATGTCTCTTCTTGTGGTTCAAAAAGTCTGAAAAATCGGCCAGATCGCGCGCATAGGCCAATTGCGTGTTGGTTGCTGCATCCAACTCGGCGGCCTGTGCCTCGAGAAATGATTGTATCCACAACGCCATTGGTGTCTCGGCGGCAATCGGGTTCATGACCGACGATCCAAGATAAGGTATTGAAGCGCCGTGCGCCGTGCGATGTCATGCATGTCGAGGGCTACCAGTACCGCAAGAGCATCGGCCAAGCCATCCGTATCGCCCGTCAGACCCTCATCAAATAATTCCAACCCTCTCAATAGGGCCTCCCCTGTGCGTCCCTCTGCAATCTGTCTTGCGATCGCATCTGGCGGAGTGCGCGAAGAAAGCCCGTCCAAAACCGCCTGCTCTTGCCGCCCGTTCGGGCTTGCACCAGCTAGGTCGCCCACGGCAATCGCATGCCAAAATCGTTCCTCTCGCGTAGCAGGGGCAACAGCAGTGGCATAGGCGGTATAGCTTGGCGCCAGCAGTCCTATACGAAACCTCAGCCGCGTCGCTGACGCAGGCAAATCTGTTTCAAAAAGTGCCGGGGCATAGAGCCGGGCGAAAAACACTTCCGCACGCATCTTCTCCATTGCGTCCCAAACAGTGGGGAGCGTTTGGGCGATGTCCTCGGTATCAAACCGATCAATTGCGGCGTTAAATTCTTGGAATGCATCCGCCCGATCCCAGACACCACCTGATGCTGCGGGTCTTCGCTCGGTATAGAACCCAACCAAGACGTTGTCGTCTACTGCATTGGTCCTTATCAATCGTTCGGCCGCCTGCATTTGAAAACGCCATGGGGCGATGTCGCGCAAATCCGCCTGAGCAAATGCGCGGGGCAAACCGGCTGTTGGAAGGCTTTGGCCAATTGCTTCACGAAGCCGAAATACCAAGGGGCTCGGCCGCGATGGTGGATCAAGATCGGCGGCATCTTCAAACGCCTCTGCGTCCAAAAAGCGCGACAACAACGCATCTTCTTCTGTGGTGATTTGTCCCAAAGCACGCGCCGTATTGAGGGTTAGGGCCGCCGTGGGCCAATCCCCATTGCGGGCCAAACAAAAAATGCGCGCTGGATACGTTGGGGCCAATGCGGGTTGGCGTTGTTGAACTGCACAGGCCCTATCTTCGGTGCCGGTCAAAAGGGAAATATCGAACCATCGGCGATAAAGCGTTGGCATCTCTGGTCCCGCTGCTTCGATCAATGCTTGCGCAGGTTCCAAGGCGCCCATGTCCAATAACTTATCTATACGGGCCAAAAACAAGGCGGCTTCCCCACTTGCCCCACCCGGCGGGCTTGCTTCGGCCAAAAGCAAGCTCATCATAATATCTTGCAAAGCTGGTAGGCTTTCGACGCTCGCGGCTTGGATCAGCGATATCAAAACATCCTGATCCGAAGCCGACCATAAATCACGCGGCAATCCCGTTACGTCAGGAGACAACAGCCCCACTGTATCTGCCGTTGGCGTATCCAGCGATGTCGTCGTGACATTAGGGGATGCACCAGACCCAGATACGGGCGTTTCGTCGCTTTGCACCACTTGGGGTTCAAGAGCGCGTGCAATCGGAGCTTCGACGCTAAGTGACAGCCAGTCGATCGCCGACAGCGGCGTGTCACTTTCTTGTGCATCGGCAAATGTCGCAACAAGACACAGCCCAAGGACCGCGCGATACATCATTTTCATTCCAGTTCGAGCACAACAGTTTCGCTAACAACCTCTGTTGGGGCCGCGAAATCGGCCCTAAAAAAGACCGGACCGACATAAGCATATGCCACAAACGCGATGCTGCAAAAAACGGCCAGTCCGAACAACATCTTGAAAATGCGCCACATTTTTTCTATCTGCCTTTCGCCACGGGGAAGGACGCGCTTGTTTTGGCGTCCAATTTGCGGCTATTATAACTGGTATTTTGTATAAGATCACGCCATTCACACGGCGAAAGTTGTCTTGCGCACAGATTAACGTCATTGAGAACGCGCCCGGCTGTTTCGGAGCAACGAGACCACAAGGACCAAGTAAGCAAGTGACAGACGCGCCGCCAACAACCACTTCAAAATATCAGCTGTCTCGCACTGTTGTACTTGTGGGTATGATGGGGTCCGGCAAGACCGCGATTGGACGCAATCTTGC
>JALZWD010000004.1 GCA_023300365.1 Flavimaricola sp.
ACAGGCCGGCCCATACATCCCGGCGTCGTGCGAAAATCGGCGGCACAGGAGGAGACGATCATGTTGCACTCCGTCTGTCCGTAAAATTCGTTGATCGTCACGCCGAACGCCTCGCGGCCCCATGCGAGCATCTCGGCGCCCAAAGGCTCGCCGCCGGAGGCAACAGAGCGCAGGCCGGTGATTTTACGTCCATCCGCCTTGAGCATCCGCAAAGCCGTGGGCGGCAAGAAGACATTGCGCACATCAGCCTGCTCGATGACCTCGGCACAGCTCGCGGCGGTAAACTTTTCCATCCGCGCCGCGACCACGGGAATGCCCAAGGCCAGCCCGGGCATCAGCACATCAAACAAGCCGCCGATCCACGCCCAATCGGCCGGGGTCCAAAGGCAATCATTTGGCTGCCCAAGGTGATCGTGGCTAAGCTTCACCCCCGGCAAATGCCCGTCCAAGACACCGTGGCCATGCAACGCGCCCTTGGGTGCGCCAGTGGTGCCAGAAGTATAGATTAAAACGGCCGGGGTGTCGGCTTGGACGGGCATCATATCCGTGGGCGGCCCGTCGACTTGATCTACCATCACCACCTCAGCCAGATCACCGACAAGCGCCGCGCCCTCCGGATCACTCAGGATAATCTGCGCACCGCTGTCGCCAATCCGGCTGGCCAGTGCATCATGCTTGAACAGCTTAAACAATGGCACAGAAATCGCGCCAACCTTCCAACAAGCAAGGTGGGCGGCGGCACACCACGGGGTTTGCGACAGCAGCACGCCAACACGGTCGCCCTCCTGAAGGCGCGTAGAGAGATAGCCCGCAATACGGTCGGACATGACGGCAAGGTCCGCGTATGTGGTATTCCGCTGTGGGCCACTCAGGTCAATAATCGCGGTTTGTGGGCCGGGGTGCCCAAGGCATTGTGCGGCCATGTTTTGCCGCGCAAGGCTCACCCCATCGCCCCCATCATCTCGCGGCCAATCAGCATGCGGCGGATCTCGGATGTGCCCGCACCGATCTCCATCAATTTGGCATCGCGGAACATACGCGACACAGCACTATCGTTCATAAAGCCCGTTCCGCCCATCGCTTGCACCGCTTGGTGGGCAACGTTCATCGCCTCCTCTGACGCCATCAAAACACAGGCCGCCGCGTCTTGGCGCGTGACTTCGCCGCGATCACATGCGCGCGCCACGGCATAGACGTATGCGCGGCTGCTGTTCATCTTGGTGTACATGTCGGCAATCTTTCCTTGCATCAACTGAAAGTTCCCGACGGCTTGGCCGAATTGCTTGCGCTGGCTGATATAGGGCATCACTTCGTCAAGACATCCAGCCATGATCCCACAACCAATGCCCGACAAAACCACACGTTCGTAATCAAGCCCCGACATCAGAACGCGCACCCCGCGTCCCTCCTCGCCAAGCACGTTTTCAAACGGCACTTCGACGTTATCAAACACCAATTCGGCGGTGTTTGATCCGCGCATCCCCAGCTTGTCGAAATGCTTGGAGGTGCTGAAACCAACCATCTGTTTTTCGATCAGGAAGGCGGTCATCCCCTTGCTGCCGGCCTCCGGGTCGGTCTTGGCATAAACCACCAGCGTATCGGCATCCGGCCCGTTGGTGATCCAGTATTTCGTGCCGTTCAACACATAGCGATCATTACGTTTCTCGGCCTGCAGCTTCATCGAAACCACGTCCGATCCCGCGCCCGCCTCGGACATCGCTAATGCGCCGACATGCTCGCCCGAGACCAGCTTGGGCAAAAATTTCGCGCGTTGCTCCGGCGTGCCGTTCAGGGCGATTTGGTTCACGCAAAGATTGGAATGAGCACCGTAAGACAAGGACACAGAGGCCGAAACGCGGGCGATCTCCTCGACCGCGATTGTATGGGCGACATAGCCCATGTTGGAGCCCCCGAATTCCTCGGGCACGGTGATGCCCAGCAATCCCAGCGCGCCCATTTCGGCCCAAAGCTCGGAGGGGAATTCGTTGGTCTCGTCCACTGACGCCGCAATCGGCTTGAGCCGCTCTTGCGCCCAGCGGTGTACCATATCGCGCAGGGCCTCGACGTCTTCGCCCAATGCAAAATTCATCGTCGCGTTAAACATTATGAACGCCCCTGTTTCGCCAGATGCGGCAACATTGCCGAGAAATCCATGCCCTCGCCGCCGCCTTCAACAAAGGCGCGGTACATTTCGGCGGCATGCGCCCCAAGCGGTGTCGCGGCATCAGCATCACCCGCGGCCTGTTGGGATAGGTTCAAATCCTTGAGCATCAGTTCGGCGGCAAATCCCGGCTTATAGTCGTTGTCCGACGGCGACTGCGGCCCAACACCCGGCGCCGGGCAATAGGTGTTCATGCTCCAGCTTTGGCCGCTTGAGGTGCTCACCACATCAAACATCGCTTGGCGGTCAAGGCCCAGTTTATCGGCCAAGGCAAAGGCCTCGCAGGTGCCGATCATGGTGATGCCAAGGATCATGTTGTTGCAAATTTTCGCGGCCTGCCCTGCGCCTGCGTCGCCGCAATGCACCGCCTTCTGGCCCATGATATCGAGCAATGGCGACGCCTTGGCAAAGGCCGCCTCAGACCCGCCTGCCATGAACGTCAGCGTGCCGTTCTCTGCGCCCACGGTGCCGCCGGATACGGGCGCATCGGCGGCCAAAAGACCAACACCTTCGGCCATCACGGCCACGTCGCGCGCGCTGGCCACATCAACGGTTGAGCAATCAAGCAGCAGTGCGCCCGGCGTCATCGCGGGGATTACCTCGTCTGCGACGCTGCGCAAAATCGCGCCATTGGGGAGCATGGTGATCACCACATCCGCGCCGCTTGCCGCCTCTGCGCCCGTGTCCGCCGATGTCATGCCCGCAGGTACATTGGCGACGTCAAAAGCCACCACATCATGTCCCGCCGCGACCAGATTGGCCGCCATCGGCGCGCCCATGTTGCCCAAGCCGATAAATCCGATTTTCATAATTCAGTCCTCCCAGACCAGCCCGTCGCTCCCGAGGGGCATCAACATCTGTGTGACATCCTTTGCAGGTACGTCAGCAATGCTGCCATATTTCCACACGGGTTTTCGATCTTTGTCAATGATCGCGGCGCGTATGCCTTCGATAAAGTCGCCCTGTTCCACGGCGCGGAAAGTAAAGCGAAACTCTTGCTCAAGCGCGCGGCGAATGCTGTCGGCACTGCGCAAACGCCGCACGATTTGTACGCAACAGGCCATCGCAAGCGGGGCGTTACGGTGCAGGGATTTGAGAGCAGCTTTAGTGAAGTCACTCTCGTTTGCCTGCAAAGCCCGTTCGATATCCCCAAGGGTCGCGCCGCCGAAATGCGCGTCGATATCGGGCTGCATCGCGGCAAGCTTTCCGGCTTCGGGCGTGCTGTACTCAATCACACCAACACCCTCGGCAATTATCGCGGACTTGAGGCTTTCCCACTCCGTTTCGGGCACAAACCCATCGGCAAATCCTGCGTAAATCGCGTCAGCCGCCCCCATGCGCGTGCCCGTGGTGCCGAGGTATTCGCCCAGATGTCCGGGGCAAAGGGCGAGCATCAGCGATCCGCCCACATCAGGCACAAGGCCAATGCCGCATTCGGGCATCGCGATCTGACTGCTTTCGCCAACAATCCGGTGGGTACCATGGCAGCCCACGCCAACGCCGCCACCCATGGTAAAGCCTTGCAGGAAGCTGATGATCGGATGCGGGTATTCAAATATTTTGGCATTGAGGCGGTATTCATCGCGCCAGAATTTCTGCCC
>JALZWD010000005.1 GCA_023300365.1 Flavimaricola sp.
CATTGCGCAGGCCCGACCCGGTGAGGGCGGACTTGAGGCCAAATCCGGGGCAGGACGTCTGCAAGAGGTTGAGCTTGCAGCCCAAACCTTGGCCCTGCAGGTAGCGTCGATTGAGCGCAACGTCGAAGGCCAAGTGGCCGCAGGTGTCGCTGCTGGTCTGATTTCGGACGCACAGGGACGGGATTTATGCAGCGCGGCTGGGCTTTTGTGGCAGGTGCAAGCCGCGGGACGTTTGTTAACGGGTGGTTCCGCTGACCCAAGTGCCTTGGGTGAGGGCGGCGCACGATTTGTCTTGCGCGAGACGGAAAGGGCCGACATGGCGGAATTGATCTATGAAATTGAGCGGACCTCAAACGCAGCTGCGATGGTTTTTTCCGCGATTTTGGAGGGTGGTTTGTGAAAGGCGATGCAAATGATCCCAAAGCTTTGATCCGTGAAGCCTTCCGTATTGAGGGGATAACGGGCGCCGAATGTCGGTCGATTTTTCTCGATTGGGCGCTGTCGGTGCCGGAAGGCGTCGATGTGAAGGGCCGGATTGAAGCTGTGCTCATTCAATATGAGAACGAACCTTCGGACCACCCGATGCAACTGACGCTGCGCGAGGGTCTTGGCGCTGTGGCCGCGCCGAAACGACGTGGTGGTCGTGCGGCGCGGGTGAAGCAATAAGAGTGGTTAGCGCGGCAATTGCGCGGCTTCGGCCGCAAGTGCGGTGATGCCGTCCCAATCTCCGCCCGCGACTTTGTCAGACGGTGCAACCCAAGAGCCGCCGACACACAATACATTGGGCAGGCTCAGATAGTCGGTGGCGTTTTTAAGGTTTACGCCGCCCGTTGGGCAAAAGCTGATTTGTGGGATCGGTGAACCGATGGCCTTGAGAGCAGGGGCGCCACCTGCGGCTTCGGCCGGAAAGAATTTACCAACCGTATAGCCGCGTTCGAGCAGCGCCATGGCCTCTGATGCTGTTGCGGCTCCGGCAAGGAGAGGCATGTCGTTTGCGGCGCATGCATCGAGAAGGCGTGGTGTGACGCCTGGTGATACGCCAAAAGTGGCGCCGGCGTCTTTGGCGTTAATCACGTCTTGTTCAGTGAGCAATGTGCCCGCCCCGACAACGCCCCCTTCGACGGCGGCCATTTCTCGGATCACTTCAAGTGCCGCCGGGGTGCGCAATGTGACTTCGAGGGCCGGCAAGCCACCTTTGACCAAGGCTTGGGCCAAGGGCTTGGCATGGGCCGCGTCTTTGACCACCAAAACCGGGACGACTGGCGCCATTAGCATGATCTGGCGGCAGTGTTGGGAGGCGTTTTCAGGTGTCATAGTCTTGTCCTTGTTTGCGGCCACAGACCGATTGGGCCACGGAAATTTGAGAGCCTTGTTAAGACGGTGCCTAGGCTACTGCAAGGCGCAGGCTCCATCGGATGCCAGCCCAGCGTTTTGACGAAAGAGTTCAAACAGCTCGCGGCCAACGCCGTTGCCGTTGGGGGCAAGGTCGGCGGTAGCGGGGGTGCGTTCCGTCAGATCGGCAAGGCACGTAAGGCTGCCGGTTGTTGCATCAAGGCGCAGGATGTCGCCGTCGCGCAGCAACGCAATCGCACCTCCGTCTGCGGCCTCGGGGCACAGGTGGATCGCGGCGGGCACTTTGCCGGATGCGCCCGACATACGTCCATCGGTAACAAGCGCCACCTTAAGTCCGCGATCTTGGAGGACGGCGAGGGTTGGCGTCAGGCTGTGCAATTCGGGCATACCGTTGGATTTGGGGCCCTGATACCGAACAACGACAATAGTATCGGACGTGAATTCATTGGCTTGGAAGGCTTTCTTCACGTCATGTTGGTCGTGGAAGATGCGCACCGGTGCTTCGATCACATGGTGTTCTGGCTTAACAGCGGAAACCTTGATCACAGCACGGCCAAGGTTGCCCTCAAGCTGTGCGAGGCCGCCACTGGGGTGAAACGGGTCGGATGCGGGGCGTAGAATTTTGGTATTGTGTGGCTCGGAGGGGCCGGGCTCGTAGACGACGCGGCCGTCTTTGAGTTTGGGTTCTTGGGAATAAAGCGAAAGGCCAGAGCCCGCGGCGGTTTTGACATCGTCGTGCAAGAGACCTGCGTCGATCAAATTGCCAATCATATAACCCAGCCCACCAGCGGCGTGAAAGTGGTTCACATCCGCGAGGCCATTTGGGTAAACCTTGGCCATCAGGGGAACGATCGAGGAAATATCGGCAAAATCTTGCAAATCAAGGATGACACCGGCGGCACGGGCCATTGCCGGAAGGTGCAGCACCAAATTGGTTGAGCCACCCGTTGCCATCAACCCCACAAGGCCATTCACAAAGGCCTTTTCGTCAAGAACATCGGATACCGGCGTGAATTGGTTTCCAAGTGCGGTCATGGCCAGTGCGCGTTCTGTGGCGGCGGTCGTCAGCGCATCGCGCAAGGGGTTGTCTGGGTTGACAAACGAGGCGCCGGGCAGGTGCAAACCCATAAACTCCATGAGCATTTGGTTAGAGTTGGCGGTGCCATAGAATGTGCAGGTGCCTGGGCCATGATAGCTGGCCATTTCGCCCTTCATGAGTTCGGCCCGGTCAATGTTGCCCTTGGCAAACTCTTGCCGGATCTTGGCCTTTTCATCGTTGGGCAATCCGCTTGTCATGGGGCCCGCAGGAACAAAGACGCCGGGAATATAGCCGAATGTTGCGGCCGCGATAATCAGGCCGGGTACAATTTTATCGCAAACGCCGAGGTACATGGCGGCGTCATATGTATTGTGCGACAGCCCGACGGCCGCGGACATGGCGATCACGTCGCGCGAAAACAGGGAAAGCTCCATACCCGTTTGGCCTTGGGTGACGCCATCACACATAGCGGGCACGCCACCTGCGACTTGGGCGGTCCCACCAGCTGCGCGTGCGGCATCCCGGATCAGGTTGGGATAGGTTTCAAACGGCTGGTGGGCCGAGAGCATGTCATTATAGGCGGTGATGATACCAATATTGGCGCTGCGCTCGTCGGTCAGCGTGTCTTTGTCGTCCATCGCGGCATAAGCGTGGGCTTGGTTCCCACATGTCAGATGCGCCCGGCGCGGACCTTCGGCGGCGGCGGCGGACATACGCGACAGATATGTTCCGCGGGCCGAGGCGCTGCGTTCCATAATGCGGTCTGTGACTGCGGCGATTGTGGGGTTGAGCGACATGGGGTTCATCCTTGGTCGGAAAATAAAGCAGTTAAAGGTCCGATAGCATAGACCCGGTAGCGCTAACAAGTTGTCAGCGCCAATGCACGCGAACGTCATTAACTTTTCTTAAAGTTGAACAAAAGTGCACATATTTCTGCCCCCTTTCAACAGCACGTTTTCGGCAAAGCCATGGGACTAATCCTTTGGCCTGATAGGAGGGCAGTATGTCTATCAAAATGATTACAACATTGGCCGGATTGGCCTTGGGCGTCGCAGGTTGCACAGCGGTTGATACCTCGACGCGTAACGCACCCATCGCACCCGTGCTTGTGGCGCCAGATCAGGCACCGATTGAACGGTCGTATCAACTGAGCGATGCGGTTGTACAAGTATCACGCGAATTGTCGGTATCAGAGGGCGCGGGATTTTTCCCCCTCGCAGATATCGTTTGGCGCGGAGACGCGATTGGCGACCGGCACGCCCAGCTTGAGACATTGTTTGGCGAAGCCTCGGCACGCGTGGCGACACAGCTGGAAGGTGATGTGCCGGTTGTGGCGGTGATAACACTGCACCGGTTCCACGGCGTCACGGAACGTACGCGGTATACAACGGGCGGCGTCTACAACATGGAATTCCAGCTGACGTTGCAACATGCGCAAACCGGCGAAGTTCTTGAGACGTCACGATTTATCGAAGCAAATCTTCCCGCGCCTGGTGGTCAAGCGGCTGTCCGGCTCGAGCAAATTGGCCAGACCGAGCGTGTACGGGTTTTGGATTATTTGACATTTGTTTTGCACCGCGAGTTGACGGGCGGAGTTGCCCCCGGCGCGCCGGAGCCCGTTGAGAGCTTTCTCTGAACTTATTGGGATCTGTTTCTTAGCGGTCCTTCCCCCCGGGTTCAGATGCATATAGGAGGACGGCATGACGCTGTCCTCCTTTTCCGTTTCGCCCGATGACCTGCCCCGTGTCCGCCTGCTTCCCAAAGCAGAGGCGCGTGCCATTCGCCATGGATTCCCGTGGGTTTTCGCAAACGAGGTCGTGATGGACCGGCGTACCAAGAAATTGGTGCCGGGTTCCTTCGCCGTATTAGAAGATGCCGAGCGTCGTGCCATGGCGATGATTACGGTGAACCCCAATTCGCGTATTATGGGCCGGGTGATGGATATGTCGCCAGAGACCGTGCTGAATGCTGGTTGGCTTGAGACGCGGCTAAGCCGGGCTTTGGCGCACCGCGCGCGGGTGTATGATGCACCGTTCTATCGCTTGGTGCACGCCGAGGCCGATGGTTTGCCGGGCGTGATTATTGACCGCTTTGGAGATGTGGCGGTGATCCAGCCGAACGCCGCATGGGCGGATGTGAACATCGTGGCCTTGTCCCAAGCAGTTGCAAAGGTGACGGGGGTGACGACGGTGGTCTCCAATGGCACAGGCCGGGCACGCAGCCTTGAGGGACTTGAGGAGGTTACGTCTGTGCCTGTGGGCGTGGCCCCAGTCGGACCTTTGGCCGTGCCGATGAACGGCGCAACCTATTTGGCCGATGTCATGGGCGGCCAAAAGACTGGGCTCTTTTATGACCAACGACCCAATCACGCCTTTGTCGCGGGGTTGTCAAAGGATGCGCGGGTCTTGGATGTCTTTAGCCACGTAGGCGGTTTTGGCCTTGCGGCTTTGGCAAATGGCGCGGTCTCGGCGTTGGCCGTAGACGGATCTGCTCCGGCGCTGGCATTGGCGACCGAGGGCGCGAAGAAATCGGGATTTGAGGATAAGTTCAGCACACGCAAAGGCGACGCGTTTGATGTGTTGACCCAGCTTGGGCAGGACGAGGCGCAATTTGATGTTGTGGTTTGTGATCCACCGGCCTTTGCGCCCTCGAAACCCTCGCTTGAAGCGGGGCTGCGCGCCTATGAGCGGGTGGCACGTTTGGCGGCACCCTTGGTGGCCGAGGGAGGGTATCTTGTGCTGTGCTCGTGTTCACATGCCGCCGAGATGACCAAGTTTCGCAATTCATGCGCCCGCGGGATTGGGCGTGGTGGGCGGCGCGGGCAAATTATTTACACGGGCCAAGCGGGGCCAGATCATCCAGTGCTGCCGCATTTGGCCGAAAGCGGTTATCTCAAATCGTTGGTATTTCGCCTATGAGCCAGCGGATGATGTTGGATGCATGTGTTTTGTATCCAACGGTCATGCGCGAGGTTCTGTTGGGTTGTGCAAAGGCCAACCTATATCACCCTCGTTGGTCGGCGCGAATTTTGGAAGAATGGGCGCGCGCGGCCGTGAAACTTGGTCCCGAGCAAGAAGCCGTGGCGCGCGGCGAAGTGGTGGTTTTGCAAGGCCGCTGGACCGAGGCGATGGTGCCCGTGCGTCAAGGCTTGGAAGAACGGCTATGGTTGCCCGATCCGAACGATGTGCATGTGCTTGCGAGTGCGATTGCTGGTTCTTGCGACGGCATTGTGACGATGAACGCCAAGGATTTTCCACGCAATTTACTTGCCGAAGAGGGGCTCGAGCGTGTGGATCCCGACGGGTTTGTGATGCGCCTGTTTGACAAAGCGCCGCATACCGTGGCGGGGGTTGTTAGGGATGTTGTTGGCGAGGCCTGCCGGCTGTCGGGAGAGGTATGGACGCCAAGACGATTGA
>JALZWD010000006.1 GCA_023300365.1 Flavimaricola sp.
GCGCCCGCCGGGGCATCATTGCTTGCCTGATTTTCCAAATGGATTTTGCCTCTTGGCCAACATCGCAATTGCCATTCGCGCCGCACAAGCAGGTGGGCTGGGCCAGCGTTTTGCGGTGCTGGATTGGGATGTCCATCACGGCAATGGCACCGAGGCGATTTTTTATGATGACCCTGACGTTCTTGCGGTTTCACTGCACCAAGAGCGTAATTACCCGATGGATACGGGTGATTTCTCCGACCGTGGCACAGGTGCCGGAGTAGGTTACAATCTCAATATTCCGTTGCCGCCCGGCACCGGCCACGCGGGCTATTTGGCGGCGATGCACCGCCTTGCGCTGCCCGCAATCCGAGATTTTGCCCCTGATTGTCTTATCGTGGCTTGCGGTTTTGACGCCGCTGCCAATGATCCTTTGGGCCGCATGTTGGCCAGCGCCGAGACCTTTCGCGCAATGACCGCGCAAGTGATGACCTTGGCCCGCGAGGTATGCGGCGGCCGGTTGGTGATGGTGCACGAGGGCGGGTACTCGGAAGTTTATGTGCCGTTTTGCGGCCACGCGGTGCTTGGGGAAATGGCCCAAGGCCAGATCATTGCCGCCGACCCCATGGCCGAAGCGATTGACCAGCGCCAACCAAACGCAGCCTTTCAAGCGTTCATTGAGGGCGTCATCGACGACATGGTAAAAGCGCTTTAGGCGAATTGCTCGCGGATCAGGCGCTCTTCCAATCCGTGACCGGGATCAAACAAAATCCGGTGCTCAACTTCGGGTTCGCTGCGCACTTCGGCCCAAGCCACATCATTTACTGGCTGCGAATCCGCCGCCGCCTGTACTGGTCTGCGTTCGGCATCAATCACGTCAAACCGCACGACCGCCGCCTTGGGAAGCAAAGCCCCCCGCCAGCGCCGTGGCCGAAACGGTGCAATCGCCGTCAACGCCAAGACCCCCGACCCGATGGGCACAATCGGGCCATGCGCGGAATAGTTATAGGCCGTGGACCCCGCTGGCGTGGCCACAAGCGCGCCATCGCAGACAAGCTCGCTCATCCGCATTTTACCGTCCACGCTAATCCGCAGTTTTGCGGCTTGGGGACCAGAGCGCAAAAGGCTGACTTCGTTGATTGCCAGCCCATCAAACCGCTCGCCTGCTGTATTCTCGGCCGTCATCGCCAAGGGATTGATGATCGCCTCTTCGGCGGAGACGAGACGCGAGGGCAAGTCATCTTCGATGTATTCGTTCATCAAGAAACCCACGGTGCCCCGGTTCATGCCGTATACCGGCACATCCAACCGCTCGACCATATGCAAGGTCTGGAGCATGAACCCATCCCCGCCCAGCGCCACGATAACCTGCGCAGCATCCACAGGCGTTTGCCCGTATCGTTTGGACAACCGCTCGAGCGCCTCTTGCGCCAAGGGCGCGCCACTTGCGACAAAGGCGATCCGTTCGGGTTGTGGCGGCGGTGTGGTGTTGGGTGTCATTTTACGGTCCTGAAACTTTGGCGTTAACTGTCTGTGACCATTGCCCAAAACGCAAGCCGCCTGTCTAATCTGTCCGACGCAGCGCTAGCCGGGTCGTTTTGTCACTTTAGCACGCCGCGCGCCTGCGGTATCAGGGCGTAAATCCGCTGTTATCCAAAGGACACCCCGCTATGAATGCGCCCAAGCACCCACACACAGACAATGGTTTCTTTACCGAAAGCCTTGCCACCCGCGACCCGCAGATTGCCGCAGCGATCACCCAAGAGCTGGGCCGGCAGCGCAAAGAGATCGAGTTGATCGCCTCCGAGAACATCGTCTCCGCCGCCGTTATGGAAGCCCAAGGCAGCGTGATGACAAACAAATACGCCGAAGGATATCCGGGACGCAGATATTATGGCGGATGTGATTACGTAGACATTGCCGAGAACCTCGCGATTGACCGCGCCAAACAATTGTTCGGCTGCGCATTCGCCAACGTCCAGCCCAACTCTGGCTCGCAAGCCAACCAAGGTGTATTCCAAGCCTTACTCCAGCCGGGCGATACCATCCTTGGCATGTCGCTTGATGCTGGTGGCCACCTTACGCATGGTGCGCGGCCTAACCAATCGGGCAAGTGGTTTAACGCCGTTCAATACGGTGTGCGCCAGCAGGATCAGCGGATCGACTATGACGAGATCGCAGCACTTGCCACCGAGCACCAACCCAAGATGATCATCGCCGGTGGCTCGGCCATCCCGCGCATCATTGATTTCGCCAAAATGCGCGAAATTGCGGATAGCGTTGGCGCCTATCTTCTTGTCGATATGGCGCATTTCGCGGGGCTGGTTGCGGCAGGCATCTATCCTTCGCCCTTCCCGCACGCGCATGTGGCCACAACGACCACGCATAAAACCCTGCGCGGGCCACGTGGCGGCATGATCGTTACCAATGACGAGGCAATGGCCAAAAAGTTTAACTCCGCGATTTTTCCGGGCATCCAAGGCGGGCCGTTAATGCACGTTATTGCGGGCAAGGCCGTGGCCTTTGGCGAAGCATTGCGCCCCGAGTTCAAAGAATATCAAACGCAGGTCGTCAAGAACGCGCAAGCCCTTGCGGGTCAGTTGATGAAGGGCGGCCTTGATATTGTTTCGGGCGGTACTGATAGCCACCTGATGCTTGTGGACCTGCGGCCCAAGGCCGTGAAGGGCAACGATACCGAGGCCGCGTTGGGCCGCGCCCACATTACGACCAACAAGAACGGCATCCCGTTTGATCCTGAAAAGCCGACAGTTACGTCAGGCATTCGTTTGGGCAGCCCGGCAGGAACAACCCGTGGCTTTGGCGAAAGTGAATTCCGCCAGATCGCGGATTGGATTGTTGAGGTCGTCGATGGCCTTGCCGCTAACGGCGCAGAGGGCAACCAAGCGGTTGAAGAGAAAGTCCGCGCCGAAGTTGAGGCCATGTGCGACGCGTTTCCGATTTACCAAAACCTGTAAACGCTCCGCCAAACTAAAAATTGGGCCTCTTGCGTCACTGACAGACGCGAGAGGCCTTTTTCATAAGATCGCGCGAAGGTGTGTTGAGGTTTTAGCCGCAGCTGCTGCGTGCGCGATCTGCGAAGGCGGTGTATCTGTCCCAGAATGCCTCAGAGGCACGACCGTCTGCTTGCCGGGTTGATTGCGCCAGATCGGGTTCGGCAAAGAACGATGCGGCGCGTCGTTGGTCCGCCCCGCTTAGGGATTCGTTGGCCACACCTTGGATACAGCTACATAAAACCGGTGATGCGGCAGAACGATTGGCCGCCAAGCAGGCCTGACCAACTTCGCCGGACACCCGTCCGCTGCCACATGCGGCCAGCGTTATACATGTTCCAAAAACCAAAAATCGCCGCATCAAATCGCCTCGTTTATTGGGGAAGTTGGCCCTTTTGGACAAATATCCCTGTTTGTTATTTGCTCTAGAATGCCCAAACAAAATGACCGGAGCAACCGTGCGCATGGGCGAATGTGGCCCCCGCAACAAGCAATTATCCGCTTATTTCCGCAAACCAGACATATTCGTGCCCCAATCCGGGGGCCATATGTCTACAGTTTAATTAGTGGAGGATCACATGGCACAACTGATCACAGTATTCGGCGCAGTTTTTGGATTTACAATTGCGGTTACAGGCTTTTTCGCCTTTGATATCAGCTTCCTGTCTGCCTTCACCATTTGGGCAATGTCGGGCCCTGCAGCGGCTTTGACTGGCTTCTTTCTTGCTGGCACAGATGCCGCTCCACTGCATGCTTCGGGACAGCGCGCGTTTGACGCAGCCGCTTAATCTAAGGCCTTTCCCCTTGCTTTTAACCTGCTGAAGGCCCATATCCGGGTTGCAGACGTTAATCTCTTTCGACCCACTGTTCTCCGATTGCCGGCGTCAGTCTTTCGATAAGACCCTGACCAAGCCGCGCTGCCGCATCCTGCGGGCAGACAATATAGGAGACATCACGATGGCTACTGGCACCGTGAAATGGTTTAACACAACAAAAGGCTTCGGCTTTATCGCACCTGACGGCGGATCCAAGGACGTATTCGTTCACATTTCCGCTGTTGAGCGTTCTGGCCTGACTGGCCTGCAGGACGACCAAAAAGTAACTTTCGACATCGAAGCTGGCCGTGATGGCCGCGAGTCGGCAGTGAACTTGGCCCTCGCTTAAGGCTTTTGCCACCAAGATTTTAGGGCATCCGGAGACGGGTGCCCTTTTTTTATGACTAGAATCAACGATCAACAGACCTCTTGATTTTATCAAAACTCCCGCTGATACTTTAGGCGGCGACGTTGCTCCAATCGATCCCTGTCTGCTTACGGCCCAGTCTATCGATCCATGTGACCAAGCCTAACCGCGGCACTTCCGCGCGCGGATCGACAGAAGGAAACACGTGATGGCCAGTGGCACCGTGAAGTGGTTTAACACAACCAAAGGTTATGGCTTTATTGCCCCGGACGGCGGCAGCAAAGACATTTTTGTACATATCTCAGCCGTCGAACGATCCGGGCTTACCGGACTTCAGGATGATCAAAAGGTGACGTTCGACATTGAAGCAGGCCGCGATGGCCGCGAGTCGGCGGTGAACCTCGTCCTCGCCTAAATCCCAGCTTAATTTCATGGGCGTGTGATATCACGCCCATGTTTCGGCCAAAAATCGCGCAATCTATTGCGCCCGCGCCCTAAGCCATTGGGCAATTTGCGGCCCCAAATCTGCGACGATCTCATCAACGCCTGCGGCATTGGGGTGGATGCCGTCCGACTGCATATATCCTTCGAGGATTTCGAACGGCGTGCCAAGATCAACCAGACCTGCGAAAAAGTTTGTTTCGAGCGGCACGTCAAATTCTGCGGCCAAATCGACATACATGCCGTTAAACGCGGTTTGAAAATCACTTCCAAAATTTGCGGTTGAGAGGATTCCGATCAAGAATACGTCAACATCTGCCTCTGCGGCCGCCTCAAGGATACCGCGAAGGTTTTCGCGGCTGTTTGTGGGGTCGATGCCGCGCAGAAAATCATTACCCCCAAGGGCCACAATCATGACATCCACATCCGGCGTTAGGGTCCAGGCAACCCGCGACAAACCACCCGCGGTTGTATCCCCTGAGACGCCTGCATTCACCAAATCGACGTTCAATCCTGCGCCTTCGAGCCATGTTTCAAGGTTAGGAACAAAGCCGTCGGGTGCTGGCAATCCGAACCCGGCGGTTAAGCTATCGCCAAGCGCGGCGACGACCAGCGTATCGTCCCCAGCCTGACCTGTGGTCTGAGCTGGAACAATTGAACCCATCAAAAGGTTGCTCATTGCAAGGACAAGCCCATATGCAAGGGGACGAGATTTTTTGAAAGCCCTTGATATGCCAGCCCTAAGCCTGACCGATGTGACCCTCTCTTTGCGCGCTAATGCAGGCGAGGTTGAGATTTTGCATGGGATCAGCATCG
>JALZWD010000007.1 GCA_023300365.1 Flavimaricola sp.
ACTGCCCCTTCTTAATATTCACCACCGCCCCGGTCTCTCCGGCGGCCAACAACAGATCGGTCTGCCGGCACAAAAACGCGGTATGGCTGATCATGCCAATAAGATTGTCGGAAACCGTAATCGCCCAGTTTTCGCCGGGCATATTGCCCGCACTGCGGATAAACCAATCCGCGTCACTGCGCGAATACGGATAGGGCACCACGGTGAGCCATTTACTCACCTCGTAATCCCCAACCAGCATTGTCATGGCCTGCGCGTCCTTGGCCAACAACGGGCGCAGAACAAGGCGCCGTGTGGTCAGGACGTCTTGGATCATGCCGCCAGTTTCATCATATAGGTCCACGTGGGCCGCACGGTCTTGCGCGCAAGGCAATATTCCTCGGCGTCGCCGAGATAATCAAAGCCACAATTGGTCAGAACACGCGCGGTGCCGGGATGGTCTTGGAACACGGCGGCAAACATATGGCGCGCGCCATGCGGGTTGGCGGCGGCAATCGCGGCCACCCCTTCGGACGCAAGACCCGTTTTCCAAAACGCAGGTGCAACCCAATAGGTGATCTCGCTTTGGTCGCGCTCAAGCGCTGTCAGCGTGATCAACCCCAAAACTTCGGACAAACCGTGGCCTGCGCCATCCATCACCCAAACATCCTCGCGGCGCTCAGGGTCAAGGGCGCGCTCGATCATCGCCTCGGCGGCACCGGGGGGGTATGGATGCGCGATGTTGCGGCTGGCCTCGGCCACACGCGCATCGCCGCAATAATGCGCAACAAGGCCCGCATCCGAGCGCCGCATTGGGCGCAGGGTAAACCGATCGGCACTGATGGTCGTTTGGGTTGTCACTGTTTCAATCTTCATCTTGGTTTTCCTCCTCGAAAACCTGATCGCCGTATCCCCTCCTCCCAGAAGGCCCGGCGTTCGAACGGAATGTATTCGCGCGCGTCTAAAGAGCGAATGTGGTGATCTTGTGAAACCAACCCAACTCTTTGAAACGAAAAAGAGGACCGGCTGTTACGCCGATCCTCCCAAATGTCTTACTTTGGCGTTTCGGTTTATTCAGCGGCCTCCGCCACGGGGAGAACCGAAATAAAGGTGCGGCCCTTAAAGCCTTTGCGGAAGGATACGTTGCCCTCGGATGTTGCAAAAATCGTATGATCTTTGCCTTGTCCGACACCAACACCCGGCCACCACTTATTGCCACGCTGACGTGCAATAATGTTGCCTGGGATGACCAATTCGCCACCAAATTTCTTAATGCCGAGACGGCGTCCTGCGCTGTCGCGACCGTTACGGGATGAACCGCCTGCTTTTTTATGTGCCATTTGGTCTCTCCTTACCCTTTCGCGAGCTTCGCAGCTTGCTTGAGCCACTCATCGCGATCGATGCGGCCTTTAAAGTTCAATTTGTCATCCATATCAGCGATGTCGTCTTTGGTCCATGCTGCGATCTGGGCAAATGTCGTAACGCCAAGCGCGTGAAGCTTTTTCACGATAACCGGGCCCACGCCGCTGATCTCGGTAAGATCATCTGGTGTTGCATCGGCTTTTGGCGCGGCTGTCTTGGCCGGAGCCTTCTTCTCTGCGGCCGGTTTGGCGGCTGGCTTTGGCGCGGCTGCGGCCTTTGGGGCTGCGGCTTTCTTCGCCGGGGCGGCCTTTTTGGCAGTGCCACCAGCGTTGTGCGCAAGCGCAGATGCAATCGCGGCACCCACGGCGGCCTTCACACCAGACTTGTCGCCACCTTTTTCCATCAGCTCTGTGATCTTCACAAGCGTCAGCTGTTGACGGTGGCCCTTGGTCCGCTTGGACGAGTGCTTACGACGACGACGAACAAAATTGATCGTCTTTTCGCCTTTGATCTGGTCGATCACTTCGGCTTGCACCGCAGCACCTGCAACAACAGGTGCACCAATCGCATCACCGATCATCAGAATTTCGTTGAATTGGATGGTTTCACCCGCTTCCGCGTCAAGCTTTTCAACCCTAAGCACATCGCCCGAGGCCACTTTGTATTGCTTGCCGCCGGTTTTCATAACCGCAAACATATGGTCGTTCCTTCGTATATCGCGTCCGGCCGGTTCCCCATTTTGGGGCATTCACGAGGGCTTTGCCCCCACCGTTGAACTGCGCGGCCTTGTTTCAGACCGTTCATTTATGTCATGCACACACTTATGTGCAGCCCAGACAACATGCGCTGTCGGGATGCGGGCTTATGTGCCCATGTGCCGCCCAAGTCAACACCCCATACGCACCGCCAAGAAAGTAACGTGATGTACCGGATTGCCCTGCCCGCCCTGATGTTTCTGTCCGCCTGTGTCCAAGACGGCGTGACACTATACAACCCGTTCAACGGACAGGCCGTCACCACCCTCGACCCCCAAGGATTTTCCCAAAGGCGGGCCGATGTCGAAGTGGTGGTCAAATCGCAATTTGACGCGGTTTTGGCCGATATCGCCCGCGGCAGCGGCCCTGCCCTTACCGCCGCGATGGATGCAGCCCAGATTGCCCCCACCGCGCGTGCCGCACGGGTCGAGATCCTTCAGGTCAACCTGCCCACATACCGCGCAAGCCCCGACGCCCTCATTGCCGCACTCGTGCCGCTCAATTCATAACGTGGTCGGCGCCTAAAGGTCTTGAACCGTCAGCAAATCGCCCACCGTACGCCCAAGGTTGCGGCTGATCTCAATGAAAACGGGCTCAAATCCCGCAACCAATGCCTGATCCAACGTCCGCCCCGCATCGCTTTGGGCAAAGGCCACATAGGTCTCCACATCTGCATCCTCCAACGGCTGAAGCGCCATGTGGTAGAACGAATAAAACCATTCGCCCGTCTGCGTGCGGATCGCCTCTTCTTGGCCCCACACATCCGCAAGGATCTGCTCCTCCGAAATATTCCCACCAAAAGCGCCGCCCTCAACCAGCCCAAGATAAAAGGCATAGTTAAAGTTCATCGCCGCGACGACATTGGTTTCAATCAGATCATTTGCAGCAATCAACCCTTCAATCTGCTCAATCCGCGGTGTCTGCTCCATTGACGCAAGCGCCGCGCTCTCGATGCTGGCCTGCTCCACGTCGGGGTCAAGGCGCGCTTCACGCGCCGCATACTCAAGCCCCGCAATCGTTTGCCCCGGATCGCTGTTATAAAACGCCAAGATCGGCCCAAGGTCTTCGCCCATCAAGGCCTCTGCAAAACCGTCCATGATCGCCGCAGTGATCGTTTGGGTGTCATAAATCGCAGACACCCGCCCCTGCCAATCCGCCGGAGGGGTGCCGCCAAACATGTCTTGGGCAATCTGATCGCCATAGGCCAACCCCTCAAGGCGCATCACCTCAACCATCTCGTCGATCAACATGGCCTGCGCCAAATCGTTCACATCTTGGGGGATCGCTTGGGCAAAAACGACGGTGGGGGCGAAAAGGGTGGCAAATGCTGTGGCACGAAACATCAAGGTTTATCCTGTCATGGCGATTGATAGCCCCTAACCTATGCAGCCGCCCAACACATTCCAAGCCCACCACCCGGCACGCGCCCCCAAACGCCAGATCCATACACTCCCGCAATTCCCTGCTTGCACGCCCCCCGCATGGCGATTAAACGCCACAAACAGATCACGACACAGTCACGGAGAGGTGCCGGAGTGGTCGAACGGGGCGGTCTCGAAAACCGTTGAGCCTTCACGGGTTCCCAGGGTTCGAATCCCTGTCTCTCCGCCACACCCCCCCCAAAAAACCCGCGCCCTACGCGAAAACCCTCTGCGCGTTACGCCACCACACCGCGCGCGTTTTGGCCCGCAACCAGCTCCGCCAACAGGGTGTCTTCCTCAACACTCTTGGCATTCACATCATCAAAAACCGCCAAAACCCGCGTCGCACTGGTCAAGGGATCAAACGCCGACCCGCGCGGCATCTTTACCTGCGTCCAAAAATGGCGACTTTGCGTATAATAATGATTGACCTGAAGAGCGACGTTGTCCGAAATCGTCCGTCCCGAATCGAGGCCTCGGATCGAATGAATTTCAATCATGCTCGCTTTCGTCAAACACTCCGCTCTGACCATATATTTCTTGTGTTTATGCGGCTGCAACTGGGGGTGTTTGTGCACAAGCGCGGCCCTCAGGCTTGGCGGATGTGGCGCATCGCTGGGACAGCCAAACAAACTCCAATTGCAATACACAACGTCCGCATCCTCATAATCCCCAAGCTTCTGGCACAAAGGCTGCCCGTCTTTTGAAAACCAAAACTCATCCAAATCGGCAATCACAAGCCACGTCCAATTTTCGCGCACTTTAAAATGCTCAATCGCGGTCCAGTAATGTTGCCGCTGGCTAAAGGGTTCATCAAGCCGGATATACTCAATCCGCGCATCGCCCCGCCACGATTGGATCTTCTCAAACGATCCATCGGTGCTCGCATTATCGATCAAAATGATTTTATCGGCACCTTGCCAAAGATAATGTTCAATCCATTCATCAATGCCCAGCTCTTCATTCTTAAAAATACCAAGAACACAAAGCGTCTCGGGGCCCTTGGCCGCGGGCTTGGCCGCTTTTCTGTTATCCAAACGCGCGCGGTTCCATGTGCGCAGACGCGTCACCATTTTACCAGATGACTTTTTCGTATCGAATACCTTGCCAAATCTCATCAACGGTCTCGTTTGTGGGGGGGCACTATGCAATGTACGGTTGTTAAATCTCGACACGCGCTTAGCGCGATATTGGCATGTGTTCTAGGTCCGATGCCCCAACCAAACATATCTGCGACCATTTTGCATTTCACCGCAGCAAAAACCAAAACCGCCAAAACCAAAATCGCAAGCAGCCGGTCTCAAACCGCGCACAAACCCGCTTGATCCCCCTCCCCCTTGCACGCATCCTTAACCCGCGCCACAACACCCACGACACACACAAGAGAGACAGCCGATGATCGACCTTTACACATGGACAACACCCAATGGCCGCAAGGTCTCGATC
>JALZWD010000008.1 GCA_023300365.1 Flavimaricola sp.
GGCTTGAATGCTGTCTTGGCCCTTAGATCAGCATAAAAGCCGCCCCGTAAAGGGACGGCTTGCTTGATTTTTTCAATGCCAAGCTACTGCGCCAAACTACTGCGGCTGTTCGGCGGTCGTCGCATCAAAACCAGCTGTAAAGCCAGTCAGAGACATGCTCAAAACCACTTCTTGATCCGGTGCCGCAGCGGGCACAATGCGCAAAGTGCCAGAGGCACCACGCTTGAATTGGTCTATTTGACCCTGAGACATGCCAAACCGCGCGACGCAACCCGCCTGAGTACAGAAATCAAATGGGTACCGGCGCGCATCGCTTTCATCAATCGTCAGGATCAATTGTTCGGTCAATTGGGTTTCTAGCGGCACAACCACCGTCGCGCCCGCGACGGCCTCGCCACCAGCAGGCAACGGAATAATCAATACTTCAACCAAAGGGCTGCCTTCTTCGTTCAAAAGAAGTTGGTACAATTGGCAAGGTTCCGGGCCTTCTTCGACGCGCAAGCAGCGCAATCCCCAATCACCATAGGTTTCGCGGATATACTGTTGGCCGGGTTGTGGTGCATCGGTCTGCACAGGTTCACCCAGATCTGTGGTTGTGTCTGGTGCGGTTGTTGTCTCTTGGGCCAAGCCTGCTGTTGCGCTTAGCATCGCGGCTGCGATGGTGAGTGTTTTAAACGACGTAATTGTCATTTCAGTGTCCTGTGTTTTTTCTTTGTGACTGTCTACCACGGCTCAAAACAGGTGTCAGGTGGATTTCATCATCCACGGCTAAAACCAGCTAATCTAACGAACATTTGTGATTTTGATTTAAAAAAGGGGCCCACAAGGACCCCTCTTTCTTTATCTCCCTGTCGGACTTGGCCGACTTACAAGCGCGACATTACGAAAAGTGAATTCATGGGTCAACTGAAAAACGAATTTTTCGGCGTGCGAACATGGACATAGAGGTATAAAAAAACCGCGCCCTAGGGCGCGGCAAGTCTGACAGGGAGGAAGTCATATCCCATACCGACCCTAAGAAGTGTCGGATTGGAACTTCATTACTCTGGCAGAAATTCGTTAAGAATGTATGTGTAGTACAAAGGCGCACATCGAGGTGGGCCGATAGGCAAGGATAGACAGATGACGGACCATATCTTTATTGGCGGCGGTGGCACGGATTACGCTCAATCTCAAAAGCTTTTGCTCAGCCACACGAACCGGCACGGGCTAATTGCGGGGGCGACGGGTACGGGTAAAACTGTAACACTACAGATTTTGGCCGAAGGTCTCAGTGCCGCGGGGGTTCCGGTATTTTTGTCTGACGTAAAGGGCGACCTTTCCGGTCTTGCCGCAAGCGGCTCGGCGGATTTCAAATTGCATGATGCGTTCATGAAGCGGTCCGAGACCATTGGATTAGATCTGCAATATAACAGCTTTCCGGTTACGTTTTGGGATCTGTTCGGCGAGCAAGGGCATCCGGTCCGCTCCACGATTTCCGAAATGGGTCCACTCCTTTTGGCACGTCTCCTTGAATTGTCTGACGTACAAGAAGGCGTATTAAACGTGGCGTTTCGCGTCGCAGATGAAGAGGGATTGCCACTTCTTGATCTCGAAGATTTGCAAGCATTGCTTTTGTGGTGTGGCCAGAACTCCAAGGATCTGTCTTTGCAGTATGGCAATGTCTCAACGGCCTCTGTGGGCGCAATCCAGCGGGCATTGTTAACCCTTGAAAACCAAGGTGGCGCGGATCTGTTTGGAGAACCTGCGCTCGACCTAGACGACATGATGCGTTTGGCTGACGACGGGCGTGGTGTCATCAATCTCTTGGCGGCCGACAAGTTGATGAACTCGCCCAAACTATACGCGACATTCCTTCTTTGGCTGTTGTCTGAATTGTTCGAAGTCATGCCCGAGGTCGGCAACCCTGATAAACCCAAACTTGTGTTCTTTTTTGATGAAGCACATTTGTTGTTTGATGGTGCGCCCAAGGCATTGGTCGACAAGGTCGAGCAGGTTGCCCGTTTGATCCGCTCGAAAGGTGTTGGTGTATATTTCATTACGCAAAATCCTGCGGACGTACCCGATGAAATCCTTGGACAGCTTGGCAATCGCTTCCAACATGCTTTGCGGGCTTTTACGGCAAAAGACCGCAAAGAACTTCAAAAGGCCGCGGAAACCTACCGCGAAAACCCCGCATTTGATACCGCCGACGCGATTACTGATGTAGGCACAGGCGAGGCCGTCACCTCAATGCTGAACTCAGAAGGCATCCCGCAGATCGTAGAGCGGACATTGATACGCCCGCCTGCATCACAATTGGGCCCGCTTACAAAGGCCGAACGCAAGGCTTTGATGGCGGCCTCGCCGATGGCCGGCAAATACGAGGAACGCCTTGACCGCGAGTCGGCAGCAGAGCTGTTGGTTGCCCGCGCAGACGCCGCAGCCAAAGAGGCAGAAGAGGCTGAGGCCGCCGAAGAAAAGGCCGAAGCCGAGGAGCGAGAACACAAACAAGGCCGCCGTTACGACGCTGAAAGCACCTCAAGCCGCAAATCTTCATCGCGCAGTAAAAGCAGAAGTACGGGCGGATTTGGCGATTCAATCGCGTCGGTTGTTGTCAAAGAGCTCAAGGGCTCCACTGGCCGTCGCTTGGTCCGTGGCATCTTTGGCAGCCTTTTTCGAGGTCGCTAAAGCATCTGGCGCGGCCTTTAAGTGCCGCGCCGCTAAAGCTTTCTAACCCGAAGAGAGGCAATGCGGTTTTCTTCCTTTGCAGCGACTTCAAAACGAAAGCCGTGAAAGTTGAACACCTGCCCCTGAAGGGGGATCAACTGTGCCTCGTGGATCACTAGTCCCGCGACGGTATTCGCCTCTTCGTCGGGAAGGTTCCAGTCATGCGCCCGATTAAGGTCGCGGATCGTCATGGTGCC
>JALZWD010000009.1 GCA_023300365.1 Flavimaricola sp.
TTAGATGGAAAAGCAGGGGTGGACCATATGGAGGGAGGGCTGGGAAATGATACATATTTCGTTGACAATATTGGAGATAAGATAGTCGGTGAACTAGGATATTCTATCGGTGGGGGAATTGACACAATCTGGTCGTCAGTAGATTTTGAAATGCCGGTCAACACAGAAATTCTTCGCCTCTCATCCCCTGATCGCGGCGTTAACTTGAGTGGCATTGGCAACCATGGGCCAGGTACTTTGGTAGGTGATTTTGGCGCAAATCTCCTTTTAGGGCGCGGTGGAAACGATCAAATCAACGGAAACTCAGGAAATGACGTTTTAGTTGGCGGCGTTGGTCGAGATATTCTAGTGGGCGGAGCAGGAGCTGATACATTCGCATATTTGTCTTTTTCGGAGAGCCGCCATGGTGCGGCTCATCGAGATGTCATCAACGGATTTGAGCAGGGAAATGACAAGATCGACTTGAAGGCGATCGATGCGGATACTACCTCTTTCCATATAAATAATAGCTTTGATTTCATTGGTTTCGCTATGTTTGGCACTGGCAATGGGTCGTCCTCGGGACAGTTGAGACTTCAAAACCTTGGTGGCCCAAACGGTGTTATCGTTGAGGGTGATCACAACGGTGACGGTGCGGCCGATTTCCAAATACTAATTCTTGGAACTTCTAGTCTCTCTGAAACTGATTTTTTTCTTTGAGACTTTGCTGTGATCCCTTAAAACGTCCGCGTTTTTGGTTAGAGTTTTCCGCTAGATTTTCCTGAGCTGGGAGAGGAGCGGAAACGCATGAAAGCATCGAAGTTCACGGACGCGCAGAAGGCGTTCATCATCAAGCAGGGAGAAGAAGGCACAACGGTTGCTGAGATCTGCCGCAAGGCAGGGATCAGTCAAGCGACCTACTTTAATTGGAAGAAGAAATATTCAGGCATGTTGCCCACAGATATGAAACGGTTGCGCGAACTCGAAGACGAGAATTCCCGGCTCAAGAAGATCGTCGCTGACTTGGCGTTGGACAAAGAAATGTTGCAGGACGTTCTGAAACGAAAGCTCTAAGGCCTGCTCGAAGAAGAACGCTGGTTGACGAGATCAGAGCTGATTGGCGAGTGTCGATCCGGAGAGCGTGCGCGCTGATCCGGTTTGACCCGCGCACCTATCGGTACAAGTCCCGTCGGCTCGACCAGGCCGCGATAGAACAGCGGATTAAGGAGATTTGTCAGACGCGTGTACGGTTTGGTTACCGGCGTGTGCATGTCCTGCTGCGTCGTGAGGGCTGGGAGATCAATGCCAAGAAGACGTATCGCATTTACAAGGAGTTGGGGATGCAATTGCGGAACAAGACGCCTAAGCGACGCGTCAAGGCAAAGCTGCGAGAAGACCGTAAAGATGCTGTTGGCCCTAACGATGTCTGGGCGATGGACTTTGTGCATGATCAGTTGGCAACCGGTCGCAAGATCCGCATTCTGACGGTTGTGGATACCTTCTCACGTTATGTGCCCGTGCTTGACGCCAAGTTCAGCTACAAGGGTGAAGATGTTGTTGTGACGCTGGATCGCGTCTGCCGTCAGGTTGGCTATCCCAAAACGATCAGAGTCGATAATGGCAGCGAATTTATCTCTCGCGACATGGATTTGTGGGCATATCAACGGAACGTTACACTCGACTTCTCCCGTCCCGGAAAACCCACTGATAATGCCTACATCGAAGCGTTTAACGGCAAGTTCCGTCAGGAGTGTCTGAACGCTCACTGGTTCATGGGGCTTGAAGATACCGCCGAAAAGTTGGAGGCTTGGCGCAGAGACTACAACGAAGAACGACCGCACAGCGCGATTGGGAATAAGGTCCCAGCATCGCTGATGAAATTGCCAGACGCATCCAGCCCGTCTGTGTGATCAATATACAGAAAATCTAGCCCCTAACGGGGACACTCTTGGTCGCAGGTCAGTCATGGTCTGGCCGTCAGCGATCTTAGCGCCTTGTCAGTTGGTAAGCCTTGACGTCTGCCATCTGAGGGACGTGCACAACCTTATCAGCGAGCGCAAACTTGCCCGAACGCAATAGGGCCGAACCATTTTGGTCCGGCCCTTTGCAGACTTGGTCAAAGGCTGGATCAGCCCTTGCCTTTCCAAGGCACCAACAGGCGCTCCATCCAGCGCACGAACATATCGATGGCAAAGCCTACGATGCCAATCACGATGATGCCGAAGATAACGATGGAGGTGGCCTGGAATTTGGACGCCACCATGATCATCATGCCAACACCTTGGGATGCGGCAACCAATTCGGCGGCCACAACCGTGCCCCACGCAACCCCCATCGCCACACGCGCAGCGGTGAAAATCTCAGGCAGGGAATTGGGGATAATCACATGGCGCATGATCTGCCATTTGCTTGCGCCCAACGAATAGGCGGCGTGCACTTTGGAAATTCGCACACCTGACACGCCCGAACGTGCACCAATAGCCATGATCCAAAGCGAGGCGAGGAATAGCAGGACAATCTTACCCTGCTCACCAATGCCAAACCACAGGATCACCAGCGGGATCAGCGCAAGCGGCGGCACCGGGCGCATAAATTCAACGATCGGGTCAAACCAGCCTCGGAACCAATCCGATAGACCCATCGCATAGCCAAGCGGAATGCCGACAATTGCCCCAAGTATAAAGCCCACGATCACGCGGAAGATCGAAAAGCCAAGGTGCTCGGCAAAGGCAAAGTTGCGGAAACCTTCGGCCCAAATATCTTTGGCGGTTTGCCAAACATCCTCGGGCGGGGGCAGGTAGAGCGCCTCCATCTGAAGACCCTGCGACGGGGTGATATTAAGGGTGCCGCGATCGGTCATCACCACGGTGCCAAAATCAACCGCCACGCGGCCACCTCGCGCGATTGGTTGGCCGTTAATGGCCGTCACCTCTGCGCCATCGCTGCGTGTGATCTCGTCATTGGCATCAAACCGCAAAAGCTCGCTTCGGAAGGGATCGACAACGATACTGTCATCCTTGGCAAAGCCGTCGCCGGGTGCGACTTGGGTGGGGTCGGGGATTTCGGCGCCTTGATCGGGCATCAGGACCGAAACCGTTGCATCATCGGTCGCGCCATCTTCGGTTGTGACGGTGTAGACAAAGCTGCTTTCGCCCGCATATGGACCGGGCAAATGTAGGAAGCCGGGGAGCCAATTTGAGGCGGTGAACATGCCCCAAAGTACAAATATCATCACCACCGAGACAACTGAGGCCACGGTATTGGAGCGCACAGCGCTTTCGTCTCCAAATGTTACGGTCTTGAGCGATCCATAGTCCGCCTTGGGGCGGAGCATCCGTTTGATGACAGTCCAGACCAGCAAGAAGCCAAGGATAATCGCGACATAAAAACCAATGTAGAGAAGCGCCCAAAGCGATCCCCAAAACATCGTGCTGAGTTCTTCGCCAAGTTTTGCAATCAACTCGCTCATGACGCGGCCTCCGTGCGGCCCATAATCTCTTCTTCCATGTCCCAGATCATTGTCAGGATCTCTTCGCGCACAGAATTAAAATCGGGGTGTTTCTTAACCTCGCGCAGATCGGCATCAACGCCCATCTCTGCAAACGGTAGGTTGTATTCTTTGTGAATGCGGCCCGGACGTGGGGCCATCACGAGCAGGCGTTCGCCCAGCAGCAATGCTTCTTCGACCGAGTGCGTGATGAGGATGATCGTTTTGCCGGTTTCTTTCCAAAGCTTGAGGACGAGGCCTTGCATTTTTTCGCGGGTCAGTGCGTCGAGCGCACCAAGGGGTTCGTCCATCAAGATTACGTCGGGCTCGTTGCACAAGCAGCGGGCCAAGGCCACACGCTGCTGCATTCCGCCAGACAGCTCATAAACCGCCTTTTCCTTGAAATCGCCAAGGCCCACGATATCCAATAGGTAATCAACCTTTTCGCGCTTTTCGGCGCGGGGCATGCCTTTCATCGATGGGCCAAAACCGACATTTTCGCGCACGTTCATCCACTCAAACAGGGCGCCTTGTTGGAACACCATGCCGCGCTCGGGGCCGGGTTCGAGGACACGTTTGTCGTTGAGGGTGATGGCGCCTTCGGTTGGCGCAAGAAATCCTGCTACGATATTGAGAAGTGTGGTCTTGCCGCAGCCCGACGGCCCCAGCACGGACAACAACTCACCTTGCTTGAGGTGAAGCGAGACGTCTTTCAATGCCTGAACCGAGCCACCACCGGGCAGGTCAAATCGCATCGAAAGTTTGTCGATTACAAGATCGCTCATAAGGTAATGTCCCAGATAATGTTGGGCCATTTGGCTGGCCCGTGCCGTTATAAATGCCGAAACCTAAGGCGTCTTTGTTAGGGCCAGTTTCAAATTGGGCAGCAGGCCAAACACCCGCTGCCCAAATGGATTTAGTTGCCAACAGCGGCCAATGGGCCTGTGTTCACGGAATCGGAGTAGTCACCAAGCGCCGATGGGATCGAACCGCTTTCAACAAATACACCTGCCACGCCGCCCATGAATGTCTGTGCGTTGCCGCCCAACCATGCTTCGGACAGCTGCTCTTCCACGGATGGGAAGACAAAGCCTGCGAGTGTTTCAGCTGTTGCTGTTTCATCCATACCAGCGTCTTGGGCGATGATTGGCAGCATCTCGTCGGTGTAGTTGCCCGAGTTCCACTTAGCGTTCGCGTCGGCTGTTACGGAAAGGAACTGTGTGACCAATTCGCTTTCTTCGGCGACAAAGTCGGCGGGGCCGGATGTTACGTCAAACACCAGGATGCCAAGGGCTTGCTTTTCCGCACCTGTCAGCAACACATTGCCGAACTCGGTCATACGGCGCAGCGCACCGCCCCAACCGCATGACATATCGACAGCGCCTTGGCTTAGGGCCGCAGCACCTTCGGCAGGGGCCATGTCAACAATGTCGAGCGAGGCCACATCAACGCCAAAGTGATCCATCTGGCGTAAGAAACCATAGTGCGCAGCCGTACCAAGCGGCACCGCAACTTTGGATCCGGCAAGGTCGCTTGCATTTTCGGCAGTGATCTCGCGATCGGTGCCAACAACACAGTTGTCGTTGTCAGAGTAAGATACAGCCACGTCGAGTATCTGGATGTCTTGACCGGCAGAGGCGGCAACAACGAAGGGCGGTACACCTTGGCTTACGCTCAACTGAACGTCGCCAGACGCCATTGCGGCGGACATTGCCGTTCCTGTGTCAAAGCTGACCCAGTTGATATCAACGCCCATAGCTTCTTCGTACAAGCCTTGAACCTTGGCATACTGGAATGGCATCGGCCACTCGAGGAAATAGCCGACTGTGATTTCGGTGCGGTGGCCGTCAGCCATTGCGCCTTGGGCGCAGACGGCCAATGCAGTTCCTGCCATGAACTTGGCGATTGGATTTTTCATTTTGTTCTCCCTGATCTCTATTTTTATCGTTTGCACGTTGGCGATGGGATTATGGTTCAACCCCGCGCGGTTTGCACATCACGTTTCTCTTGTGGCGCGCATCAGACAACACGCGTCGCGACCGGAAACTTGGCGGTCACTGCGGATATCGTCAACCTTTTTTGATATGTCCAATGCCCTCTGGGTTTTTTGCGCCCCAAAAGGTCGCGTTAGAGGCTTGGGCGTTGGTTTTTTTGGCAAAATGGGCTCTTGCTCCTAAGAATGCGCCTAGAATCGGGGTGGCCGCGGCGTTGAAGGTTGGGGCATGGGTCGTCGGCGAAACTGGACTTAAGCGGTGGCTAAAAGGGGGGCGTGCGTGGGTTGGCTGGGGACCTATTGCGGTTGACGTTGGCCCTTGGGTTGCGAGACCCTAGCGCCAAAGGGAGAATCTGTCACAGATGTTGGAACACAAAGACATGACCGCCGCCGTTATCGGCACCGGCTTTATCGGGACGGTACACACTCAGGCGTTGCGCCGGTTGGGTATCACTGTGCGTGGGGTTTTGGGGTCAAGTGCCGCTCGGGGTGCGCAGGGCGCCAAGGCGATGGGTGTGGGGCATGCCTATGCCAGCCTTGATGAGCTGTTGGGTGATGCGGCGATTGATGTTGTGCACGTCACCTCGCCCAATCACCTTCATTACCCCCAAGTTAAGGCGGTGCTTGCAGCGGGCAAACATGTGATTTGCGAAAAACCACTTGCCATGACTGCCACCCAATCCGCCGAGATGGTGGCCCTTGCCCAAGCGAGTGGTAAGGTTTGCGCCGTTTGCTATAACATCCGTTTCTATCCCCTTAATCAGCACGCCCACGGCATGGTGAAATCCGGCGATTTGGGTGATATTCGTTTTGTCACTGGCCACTATCACCAAGATTGGCTTGCCCAATCTACAGACTGGAATTGGCGGCTTGAGACAGATATCGGCGGGGCGCTCCGCTCGGTTGGGGATATCGGCACGCATTGGATTGATTTGGTCAGTTTTGTTACTGGCCAAAAGGTTGTTGAGGTGATGGCGGACCTTAAGACATTCCTGCCCGAGCGGGCCAAACCGACGGGCTCTGTCGCTACCTTTGGCCAAAGCGAAGGCGAGACCACCAACCAAGCCATTACTACTGACGATGCAGCTATGATTATGCTGCGTATGGACGGCGGGGCCACAGGGGTGATGACCACGAGCCAAATTAACATTGGCCGTAAGAATTCCCTGCAGTGGGATGTGGCGGGATCACGAGCCTCGGCGGCGTGGGACAGCGAAACCCCAGACCATTTATTCATCGGTCATCGCGATGCGCCCAACCAAATCCTCCAACGCGATGCGGCATTGATGAACGCTGTGGGGGCCGCGGCCGCCCGCGTGCCTGGTGGCCATGTCGAGGGTTTCGCGGATACCTTTGGTGCATTTTTTGACCAGTTTTATGCTGATGCGGCAAATGGACAGCGCGGGGCCACCTCAACCTATGCCGGGTTCGAGGATGGCGATTATGAAATGCGCATTTGTGATGCCGTGTTGCAAAGCGCCCGCAGCGGCGGCTGGGTATCGGTATGATTTTGCGGCTATTGAGATTGGATAGGACATGAAACTTGGTCTTTTGACAGCGCCTTTTGAAGACACTGATTTGATGCAAGTGGCGGATTGGACGGCGGCCAATGGCATGTCCGCTCTGGAGGTGGCCTGTTGGCCTGCGTCGGGTGGAGAAAAGCGGCGCTATGCGGGGACTAGCCATATCGATGTGGATGGCCTTGGCGCATCTCAGGGGGCTGAAATCGTCGGTGGCTTGGCTGAGAAGGGCATCGAAATTTCTGGCTTGGGCTATTATCCCAACCCGCTTCACGCCGATGCAGATCACCGTGAGGCGGTGATTGGGCATTTAAA
>JALZWD010000010.1 GCA_023300365.1 Flavimaricola sp.
CGACAGGGCCGTACCGGCCTTACCCACAAGATCAACGCCACTGGCCACTTCCTCCGCTGATCCCCCGATCAATGACTTAATCTCTTGCGCCGCTTCCGAAGATCGCTGCGCCAGGGCCCGCACTTCCGAGGCCACCACGGCAAAACCGCGTCCCGCCTCGCCCGCGCGGGCCGCCTCAACACCGGCATTCAAAGCCAACAAATTGGTCTGGAATGAAATGTCGTCGATCACTGAAATAATCATCGAAATTTTCTCAGACGAGGTTTCAATCCGGGTCATCGCAGAAACCGCGTCTTGCACAACCATCTCGCTTTTTGTCGCCTCATCACGGGCTGTGCGCACGATCCCTTCAACCTCGTTCGCTCCATCCGCCGCCGATTTCACCGAACTGGTCATCTGCTCAAGCGCTGCGGCGGTTTCCTCTAATGTTGCCGCCTGATTTTCTGTGCGTTGCGATAAATCGTCCGAATAGGTGCGGATGGCGTCCGCCTCCGATTGGATCGACTGCGCCGTGCCATGCACGCCTTGCATCAAATCATTGATCGCCTCTACCGTGGCGTTAAAATCTTCGGCCAATTGCTGATACTGCGCCGGAAAAGTATCGTCCAACGCGCACTCAAGATTACCATCCGCCAACAGCCTCAGGTGCCGACTGATCACCGTCACAACTTGGCTTTGTTCCTCCTCGGCCAATCGACGCTCCACATCTGCGGCTTCGGCCGCGCGGAGATTTTCCAACATCACATCCAAACTGCGCGCAAGTGACCCAACCTCATCCTTCCGCTTAATCTGCGCAACTTCGTGATCGTATTCGCCACGCGAAACTTTAGACATCAGGTCCTCAACACTCCCCAAGGGGCGCGCCAAAACATGCCTTAAAACCACACCCGTCAACACAAACCCGCAGGCGAACGCTACAAACGCTGCCATCTCGAGGGTCGATAAATTCTTTTTCAATCTCGCCTCAAGCGCATCGCTTGACCACGACAACGATACGATGCCAACCGGCGCATTTTCCGGCCCATATCTCGCCACTTCGGACACCGACAAGGCCTCTGCATCAATTGCCGCCACGCCACTTTCGCGCGCTTGATCCGCAAGCCCCCCAAGATCGGCGCGCAGTTGATCAATCGCACTCCCCGTCTCTAGCAACACGGTTCCATCCATGGCCACAACAAGGGCGCCATTCAGGTCAGATCCCTCGCCCAATTCCGTCAACGCGAGCGCAATTTCGTCCACCTTGCCAAACCGCACATGCCCCCCAATGGCTCGGGAAAACGCACCAATCCGTTCTTGGGCCAACTGGGCCTCGTACGCATAACTTTCCTCACGCGACAACGCACTGCTTTGCATCGTCATCGCAAGCACAACACACAAGGTCGAGAAGGCGACCAATCCCAGACACTTTCCATAAATCGACCGCACAAATAGCATGGGTCGTTCGAACAACGCCGATCTCGTCATTGGCCGCACCTCTCGCTCAAGCAACTCTTCACATCAATGCGTCAACATTGACCCCAACGGTAATTGCGCCCACCACGCCTCCGGTCTCAGGATCCGTAATCGCGACGGAAATCTGCCCCTGATAGGATTGCGTAGACTCGTCAAATTCCACATCCGAAATATGCACAGCACCCGCGCCAACACCGTATGTCTCCTGATGTTTCGCCTCATCACCTTGCCACAGATCCGACGTCACCGATGACACGGCAACATTCAAACCATGCGCATCCATTAAGATAATCTCGGTCACTGTTTGGTCTGACTGAGCCACGATTTCTCGCAAATGGTTGGCCAGATCACTTTCAAGGATCGGGGTAATCGTTGGCGTCACACTGCCGCCCACCTCACCGCGCCATTGTTGATCCAATGCCTCAATATCGGCGGCCGAATATCCCTGTGTCATCGCATTACTTGCCCGGATCGCGGCCACAAATCCCGGGTCTTGCACCCAAGCACTGATCTCGCTGTCAAAATAACTTTGCAAAGCGGGCTCAAATTCATCCGCCATCGCTACGCTGAATGGCAACATGGCTCCTATCGCCAATGCGCCTTGCATTATCTTACTTGTAAACGACATCGTATCCGGTCCTTTCGTTCATCATTTCTCAACTGGTTTCCCAAACCGCGCCGCACCCGGCGGCCTTGGTTGTTCGCCAGTGCTACGTCCAAACCCTTTCACTGTGATGAACAGCACCATCAAAAATCTTGGCATTTTTCGAAAACCGCACCGCAATCAGGGCTGGCGGCAAGCAGTGCGGTTTTGTATGCACAAAGGCGCAGCGGTCCCTTAGCTCAACTGGATAGAGCAGCCGACTTCTAATCGGCAGGCTGAGGGTTCGAGTCCTTCAGGGACCGCCAGCGCCACAGCAGGAGAACCCCTTGAGCGAGATCATGATCCCCACATGGGTCAACGGACACCTTCAGCCCCACGAAAAACTCGCCGCCCACCGCGAGGGCCTGCGCCATTTGGCTGTTTCGGTGTTTTTGTTTGCGGGCTCCAAGACGCTTCTACAACAACGCGCATTGGGCAAATATCATTCCGGTGGTCTCTGGGCCAACGCCTGCTGCACCCATCCCCAATGGGCCGAAGACCCCGCAAAATGTGCACAACGCCGCCTCCAAGAAGAGTTGGGCATCACGGATGTGACCCTACACCATCAAGGCCAAATCGAATACCGTGCTGATGTTGGCGCCGGCCTAATCGAACACGAGGTTGTCGAAGTATTCGCGGCCCAAACGCCTGAAACATTGCCCATAGCGCCCAATCCCGCCGAGGTGATGGACACCAGCTGGGTTGATCTCGACACGCTCACCAACGCGGTCGAAAACAGTCCCGGC
>JALZWD010000011.1 GCA_023300365.1 Flavimaricola sp.
GGCGGCGGGATCATGACGCTATAGGTCTCGGTCCGCGAGGCGTTTGCGCCAGCCTTGAAGGCGCCGGATTGCTCCCATTTTGAGTAGAGACGGGCTTCGGCCTCTTGGGCTTCGAATTTCTTGTCCAGTGCCATGATCATAGCCTTTATTGCAGCGGTTTTGGGTGATGTAGCGCAGGCGCGCGGCTGAGGGAAGGGCGTGCGGCGCTCCTGTCGGCCCTACGGGCGCCAGATTGCCCCGCCCGCCGTCCCTCGTCGGGGTCAAATCAGAGCATTGGGTTTGGATTTGAGTTCGGACCCTCCGGGGGGAGTGGTGGCCAAAAGAAGCATTTTTGGTCCGTGCCCGGGGTGGGCGCCCTTTGATGCGGGGCCTCGGCCTGTCTTCTAGGTGAGCCTGGTCAGTTCGGCGAGCAAAGCCTTGGTTAGGGGTTTGTTCAAAAAGCGCTTTACCGCGTCGTAGGATTTTACACGGTCACGATCTCGTGGATCAAGCGAGGTTGTGAGCATGACAATGATGACGCAAAAATCCGCACCGAATTCTTGGGTTGTGGCATCGAGAAAATCAAAGCCGTTCATTACGGGCATATTGATATCGAGCAGGATCACGTCGGGTTGTGGTGCGGTGCCGCTGCGCAAATAGTCGAGCGCTTTGGTGGCCTCTTGGAATGGGAGGTAGGTTTGGACCAATCCAGATTTTTGGATGATGCGTTTGTACATCAGGTGGTCGACGCTGTTGTCGTCAATCAGCATCAGAGTTTTGATCTGGGCGTGAGGCGGATCGATGTTGGCATCAGTGTCAGTTTGTGTGGCGGCGGTGCTGGTCGGAGAGTTGGTCATGAGCGTTTCAACGTTACGGTAAACGTTGCCCCTTTTCCTTCGGTGGAGCGGACGCGAATTCCGCCGCCGTGATTGATAGCGATACGTTGGCATAGCGACAGGCCGAGGCCTGTGCCGGGGTAGGCGTCGTCAAGGTGGAGGCGTTTGAACAGGCCAAAGATCGTCTCTTCGGTGCCGGGGGGCAGGCCGATCCCATTATCGGTGACGGCGATTTCAACCTCGGAATCGTTGGGATCGGAGACATCCATAATGGTGATTTCAGGGGGCGTGCCGGGGCTGTGGAATTTGACCGCGTTGCTGAGCAGGTTTTGGAACATGGTGCGCAGCAATGCCTCGTTGCCGAAAATGATCGGCATTGGGCCAATTGTGACGCGGGCGTTGGCCTCGGTGATGGGGCCGTGCAGATCGCCGCAGACCAAATCGAACGTTTGGCCCAGATTGACCGTGGTGCTTGGGAAATCTTGGCCGATGATCCGGGTATAATTGAGCACCTCTTCGATGAGGTTTTGCATGTTTTCGACGGTGGTGCGGCACAGATCAACCAGCCCATGTGCGTCGCGATTGAGGGTGTGGCCATGTTCGTCGAGCAATTCATCCAACAAAAGCGAGAGGGTGTTGGAGGGCGATTTCATGTCATGAGAGACCGAATAGGCAAAGGAGCGGAGCTCTTCATTGGCCATTTCGGCCACATGGCGTTGGTGCAGGGCCTCTTGTTCGGTGTTTTTGAGGGGGGTGATGTCGCTGGCGGTGCCGATGTGGCGCAAGACCGAGCCATCGCTGTCTCTTTCAAAGACCGCATCGCGAGACGAAAGCCAAACCCACCCGCCGTTTTTGTGCCGCAAGCGGTATTGGATTTGCAACGGTGTTGCATCGGGCAAATTTTGCAGTTGGTTGAAATAGGTGAGGATGCGCGGAAAATCGTCGGGGTGGCAGAGCGTTGGGAAGAGATCGGCGCCCATTTCCACGATTTCATCGCCAGTATAGCCGATGAAAGAGCCGATTGAGCGGTTGGAATATTCGTTGGATTGGGTTTTTTGGTTGAAGACATAGATAATCACCGGCGCGATTTGCGTGACCTTTTCGAGAAAAGGTTGCGCATTCCATGCCTGAAGCGCCGGGTCGGGGACCGCGGGCGCCAGGGTCGGATCAGGGAGCCGATCAGGGGGTGGGTCGTCTGGCATGCGCGCGGCCTTTGGTCAGGTGGGCCGACTTTGGGGCATTTTGGTTTGAAAGGTGTTAACGATGATTGCATTTCACGTCAGGGTTGCATAAATGCCCCGCTATGCCTTTTGACCATGGGTATTTAGCCGCGCGATTGGGGGCGATTGAAAACCGAGGTTAAAATTCCGCGAGGTAGGCCGCGAGAATGTCGCGTGCGGCAGCGAGATCGGTTTTGTGGATCATTTCTGTGACGGTGTGGATATAGCGCGTGCCCACGACAATGCCGATTGCGCGCGCGCCGGCGGCGGCCTGTTGTGCGGCGGCACCGTCTTGGCCGCCAGAGGCGAGCATGGTGCGTTGGTGGGGGATTTTTTTCGCGATGGCGAGTTTTTCGATATCGGCCACGAGGCCCTTGTCGGCGATAAAGCTGCCGTCGCGGATATGCAGGCCAAAGCCGTCGCCCTGTTTGGTGGTGCGGCTTTGCTCGGGGACACCGGGGGTGTCGCATGATAAGGTGACGTCGATGCCGATGCCAATGTCGGGTTGGACGGCAAAGGCCGAGGTGCGCGCGCCGCGCAGGCCGACCTCTTCTTGGGTGGTGAAGACCACGTGGATTTCTGCGCCGCGGCCTTTGTCGCCAAGGTTTTTGATCGCTTCAATCCCAAGCCAGCAGGCGATGCGGTTGTCGAGCGCCTTGGAGACGATTTTGTCGCCGATTTCGATCAGGGGTTCGTCCATGACCACATAGTCGCCGATTTTGACGTGCTCTTTTGTGGCCTCGCCGTGGCCGGTGTCGATGACAAATTCGCCCACTTCGGGGACTTTTTTGCGGTCTTCGGGCGAGGCGATATGTACGGGTTTGCCGCCGGGGTTCATCACGCCTTTGAGATCGCCATCCTCGGTGCAGACGAGGACGCGACGCGAGAAGAGGTTGCGGGTGTCAAAGCCGCCGACGGGCAGGACGTGGATAAAGCCGTCTTTGGTGATGTGGCTGACCAGAAAGCCGATTTCGTCCATGTGGCACAGGAGCATGATTTTGGGGGCGTCGGGTTTGGTGGCTTCGCGGACGCAGTGGAGGGAGCCCATGGGGTCGGTGCGGACGGTGTCGAACAGCCCGTTGATTTCGCCCTCGATCACCGCGCGAACACGCTCTTCGTGGCCGGGGACACCGGGGGTTTGGCAAAGGCGGGTGAGCAGGTCGATGTTCATGGGGGTCTCCTTGGGGTTGGGCGCAGTGTGGGGCAGGGCGGCGGCCACTGCAATGGCCGAGTGGCGCGGGAGGGGGGCGGATTGTTTGGGTTATCCCCAAGAAATGGCTTTACAGGCGATAGGGCAGGGCCCACCATATGTCGTAGGGGCGAATAAAAACAACACCGCCTTTAGAGCAGGCACCAAGTGCTGGGGTTAGTAGGTTCTCCCAACACGAGGCGCGATACGCCGCGGGTCAGCGGCCAAAGCGTGAGGGCGATATGGCACTTAGTGAGCAGTATTTTGATGCGGATGAGATGCATCCGATTGATCTGGTTGAGAGCATTGCGACGCATAATGCGTGGGAGTTTGACCGGTTGGGGGATGACCAGATTGCGATGGCTGTTGAGGGGCAGTGGCGGACCTATGCGATTACCTTGGCGTGGTCGGAGGTGGATGAGACTTTGCGGTTGATTTGCACCTATGACTGCGAGCCGCCTGCGGCGCGGATGCCGGCGGTTTACGAGATGCTTAATGCGGTGAATGACCAGTGTTGGGCGGGGGCGTTTACGTGGTGGGATGAGCAAAAGTTGATGGTGTATCGCTATGGTTTGGTGCTGGCGGGTGAGCAAGGAGCGGGGGCCGATCAGATTGATACGATGATCGGGGCTGCGGTTTTGGCCTGTGAGCGGTATTACCCGGCGTTTCAATTGGTGACTTGGGCCGAGCAAACGCCCCGCCAAGCCTTGCAAGTGGCCATGACCGAGGCTTATGGGCGCGCGTGATTGTAGGGTGCGGTAGACCGCGCCCCCGTCTTGAACTCCAGTCTTGAACCTCTGTCTTGATCCCTTGGCAGGCAGGGCCTAGCAATAGGTCAAGCAATCGAGGGGCGTTACGATGAACTGGGATGATTTGGCCGAGCGGGGCCTTGTGCTTTTGGGCTGTGGCAAGATGGGCGGCGCGATGCTTGCGGGCTGGCTTGAGGCGGGGTTTCCGGCCACGTCGGTCTATGTGATCGACCCTTATCCATCCGATTGGTTGACGGGCACAGGTGTGCATATCAACGCGGGCCTTCCCAAAAGTCCTGCGGTTGCCCTGATCGCGGTAAAACCGCAGATGATGGGGGCGGCTTTGCCGGCGCTTGCGGCGCTTCCTAAGGGCGAGACATTGTTCCTTTCTGTCGCGGCGGGCACGCAGATTGCGGCCTTTGAGCAGGCCCTTGGGCAGGCCTGTGTGATCGTCCGCGCGATGCCCAATACACCTGCGGCTGTGGCCAAGGGGATCACGGCGATTGTTGGGAATGCGCAGGCCTCGGAGGCGCATATGACGCTTGCAGAAGCGCTGTTGTCTGCGGTGGGCCAAGTGGTTCGGCTTGATCATGAAGGACAGATGGATGCCGTGACGGGCCTGTCGGGGTCGGGCCCGGCCTATGTGTTTCACTTGATCGAGGCGATGGCGGCGGCGGGCGAGGCCGAGGGGCTGGCGCCAGCGCTTGCCATGCAATTGGCCAAGGCGACGGTTGCGGGGGCGGGGGCGTTGGCCGAGGCCGCCACACAGACACCGTCGCAGTTGCGTGTGAACGTCACCTCGCCCAATGGCACCACGCAGGCGGGGCTTGAGGTGTTGATGGATGCGCAGACGGGCCTGCCGCCCTTGATCGGAGCGACGGTGAAGGCCGCAGCACACCGAAGCCGGGAGTTGGCCAATGGATGAGATTTCGTTTGATGATTTTATGAAGGTGGATGTGCGGGTGGGCACGATCACGCGCGCCGAGCCGTACCCGGAGGCGCGCAAGCCCGCGATCAAGCTTTGGGTGGATTTTGGCAGCGAGATTGGCGAAAAACGCTCGTCGGCGCAGATTACGGTGCAGTATGCCCCTGAGACATTGATCGGGCGGCAGGTGATGGCGGTGGTGAATTTTCCACCGCGCCAGATCGGCAAATTTATGTCCGAGGTT
>JALZWD010000012.1 GCA_023300365.1 Flavimaricola sp.
TATGAGGTGCGCGGCGCTGCGATTTTTGTCCCAACCGAACAACGCGACCAATTGCGGCTTACATTGGCCGCATCGGGCCTGCCTGCGAATTCGTCCCAAGGTTACGAATTGCTCGATTCGTTGTCGGGGTTTGGAACGACGTCGCAAATGTTTGATGCCGCCTATTGGCGCGCCAAAGAAGGAGAACTTGGTCGAACCATCCTCGCCAGCCCCCACATCCGGACGGCACGTGTTCATATTTCCGTGGGCTCCGCACGCCCATTCCAACGCGAAAATGCCGTAACGGCGGCGGTAACTGTTGGCACGGTTTCAGGAATGTTGTCGACGGCACAGGCCAATGCGCTGCGCTATTTGGTGGCCTCGTCAGTGTCCGGTCTGACGCCGGACAATGTTGCGGTGATTGACGGCGAAGGCGGCCTTATCTCAGGGGACGACGAATCCACGGGCCCTGCGGGGCAACAGCGCGCCGAAGACCTGCGAAGCCGCGCGGAACGTATCCTAAGTGCGCGGGTGGGCCCCGGAAATGCCATTGTCGAAGTGTCGGTCGAAACCGTCACCGAAAGTGAACAAATCATCGAACGTGTCATTGACCCAGACAGCCGGATTGCAATTTCGACCGAAGTAGAAGAGCGCAGCAGTACCAGCCAAGATAGCCGCGGCGGCGATGTGACCGTGGCCTCAAACTTGCCAGCGGGCGATGGTGCGGCGGGCGATGGATCCTCGGCCACCGACGATTCCGAGACACGCTCTGTCACCAATTACGAAATTTCCGAAACCAGTCGTGAAGTCTTGCGCGCGCCGGGTGCTGTGCGGCGATTGACCGTTGCGGTTTTGGACAACGATGCTGTTGGCGTGGATGAGAACGGCGCCCCCACCAGCGTGCCGCGAAGCGACGAAGAATTATCCGCATTGGGGGAATTGGTCGCCTCTTCGGTTGGTCTCGACGAGGCACGGGGGGATATCCTGACAATTCAATCGATGTCTTTTGAGCCCGTCGAACCATTGGGGACCGAGGCCGTCGACGCCGCCAGTGGATCGCCGCTCAATATGATGTCCTTGATCCAGCTTGGGGTCTTGGCCGTTGTCGCGTTGGTCCTTGGACTGTTTGTCGTCCGCCCGATCCTCACGTCACGTGCCGCACCAGTCGATGCCTTGCCGCCACCATTGGATCCTGGTCCTGCTGGCGATCTTATGGCGGGGGACGCGGGCGGCGATTTTGGCACAATGTCCGCCCTGCCACCGATGGCAGAAAATACCTTCGATTTCGACGATGTCATGGGCGGCGGCAATGCCGAGGCCTCTGACCCCGTGACGCGGTTGCGCCAGATGATCGACGAGCGCGAAGACGAAACCATTCGAATTTTGCAAAGTTGGATCGAAGATCCAGCCACTCCTGAGGAGGCGTGATGACCAAACCAGCGCAACTTGAGGTGTTTGATTTTGGCATACCAATCGAAGCACAAACAGCCAGTGGGCCCTCCCAAGAATGGCAAGATGGCCATGCCATCGGCTTGCAAGAGGCCCTTGCCGCCACCGAGGCCGAGAGTTTGCGCCTGAAGGTGGAATTGGTGCAAACTTTGTCCGACAAACAATTTGGCTACCAAGAGGCCAAGGCCGAAATTTTAAATCACCTAACGCCGTTGTTTGAGGCGTTAGTCACGGGTTTTTTGCCAAGATACGCGCAGGCAACGCTTGTCCCGATGCTTCGTGAAGAATTGATGGCTACTGCTTCCGCATGCCTTGATACACCTATCACAATCGGTGTTGCGCCCCAAAATATTGAGGCCCTAAGCGACGTTCTTGCCGAGACGCCGCAACTCCCCTTTGTTGCGCGTTCTGATCCCTCACTGGCGCTCGCACAGGCCACCTTTTCGGGCGGTCCACAGGACCAGATGATCGACTTAGATGGTCTGCTGGCGATGGTGCAAGAAACACTCGCGTCTCTGACCGAGGCAGCAGAGGAAAGGACAAACCATGGATGATGCAATTCAAGCCCCCGAAGGCGACGACGGCGAGGCGCATCCGTTGCATTCGGTGCCCATCGAAATAACCGTCTCTGTCGGCCATGCCCGCCCCGCCGTCCGCGAATTATTGACCCTTGATGAAAACGCGGTTTTACCTCTCGATCGACGGGTCGAAGATCCGGTTGAGCTGTACATCGGCGATAGATTGATCGCGCGAGGCGAGTTGCAAGAACAAGAGGGCGGCGAACCGGGTCAATTGGCGGTGCGGCTGACCGAAGTTGTCAGTCTTGGCGATGGCGCGAAATAGGGCATGATCTGGCGAGGGATCATTCTTGTGGCAATTGTTACTTTTGCCGGGCCCGCCGCTGCTCAGGAGGTGACGCTTTCTTTGGGCGAGGATGGATCGCTTGCTACGCGGTCAATCCAGTTGCTGGTCTTGATCACTTTGCTCAGTCTTGTTCCGGGGCTGTTGATCATGGTCACCTGTTTTCCTTTTATGGTCACAGTTTTTTCCATTCTGCGGCAGGCAATCGGCCTCCAACAATCGCCGCCCAATATGCTGATCGTCACCTTGGCATTATTCTTGACCTACTTTGTGATGGAACCGGTATTCATTGAGGCTTGGGAGACCGGCGTTTCGCCGATGCTGAACAATGGTGTGCCGGTAGAAGAGGCATTCCCGGCGACGATGGCGCCCTTTCGCGTGTTTATGACGGGCCGTGTGGCCGCCGACACTTTTGAAGCTTTGGCAACTCTGCGGCCCGATATCGATCCGGCTATGGCCGTCAGCGAGGCGCCGTTGTCGATCCTCGTGCCCTCGTTTTTGTTGTCGGAAGTGAGCCGCGCATTTGAGGTTGGCTTTATCATATTTCTTCCGTTCTTGATCATCGATCTAATTGTTGCTGCGATCTTGATGTCGATGGGGATGATGATGGTGCCGCCGGCGATCGTATCGTTGCCGTTCAAGCTTGCTTTTTTCGTGGTTGCCGATGGCTGGGCGTTGATATCGGGGAGTCTTGTGCAGAGCTATTTCTGAGTGTCCAAACTTGGACAATTTTTAAGTATCTGAAATAAATGGGAAAAAGTATTAACGGGCATTCGTGCTTAACAAATGGTTGCCGCTAGAGGGCCCGCCGTGCGTTCAACGCCGCTGTGATTGTGCCATCATCCAAATAGTCCAACTCACCGCCAATAGGCACACCTTGGGCGAGGCTGGTCACTGTGATCTGGGGGAGGTGATCTGCGATATAATGCGCCGTGGTTTGGCCGTCGATTGTGGCCCCAAGAGCAAGGATAACTTCGCTGACATTCTCGGTCGTGATCCTATCGAGAAGGCGCGGGATGCGCAGATCTTCGGGGCCTATGGCGTCAAGGGCCGAAAGGGTGCCGCCCAAGACATGATAGCGCCCCTTAAACACCAGCGCGCGTTCCATGGCCCAAAGGTCGGCCACGTCTTCAACCACGCAGATTTGCCCGTTGGCGCGTTTCTCACTTAGGCAGATTTTACAGATGTCCGCGGTGCCGATATTGCCGCAGTTAAGGCACTCGCGCGCGGTTTCGCCGACGGTTTTCATCGCATTGGCCAAGGGGATCAAAAGCTGTCCGCGTTTTTGGATCAATTGCAACACGGCCCGCCGCGCAGAGCGTGGTCCAAGGCCGGGAAGGCGGGACATCAGATCAATGAGGGTCTGAATGTCACCGGTATCTTCGCCAACATCATCGTCGGAATGCCGCACCCTAAAACGGAAGGTTCATGCCGGGTGGAAGGCCAAGGCCCTCGGTCAGTTTGCCCATCTCATCATTGGCGCGTTCGCTGGCCTTGGATTGAGCATCCTTGATCGCGGCGAGGATCAGGTCTTCGACCACCTCTTTGTCC
>JALZWD010000013.1 GCA_023300365.1 Flavimaricola sp.
ACAACGTCATGCAAAACCCGCAGGTGGGCCTGCTTTTGATCGTCCCAACCCGCAAAGAGGTGGTGCGTATCAACGGCACCGCCGCCATCGCACGCGACGATGCCTTGCGCGACCTGACCACGCTCAATGGCCACCGCCCCGACCTTTGCCTTGTGGTGCGCGTCCAAGAAGCCTTTTTTCACTGTGGCAAATCTATGATCCGCTCGGCCATGTGGCACCCCGACAAATGGGGCCCCGTTGACGGCATGCCAACCTATTCCCAAGCCCTCAAGGACCACGGTGACATGGACATGGCCCTAGAGGACATCGAAGAGCGCATGGCATTCAACGAAAAGGGGCGCCTGTACTAAACGTCTTAAACCAGCGCACAAAAGCCCCCCCGAAGGGACCCTGTTCGTTTTGCTGCCGGCGTGCCGCAACGCGGTGCGACGTCCAAGGACAGAACGTTTGGCACAGACAAACGTGGAGTCCGCCTCTCTGGAAATATCAATAAAAAAAGGGCCCCCGAAGGGACCCTGTTAGTTTTGCTGATCGGGCTCACTATTTTTACCACTCGATTTGTTTTATTGCCTGCGGCCCGACCCGCATCCCCCAGGTAGCGACCTCAGCCGCTCGGGAAACTCTGGGTGGCATCAAACCGTCTGGGGTCTGATGCCACCAATCTCTTAACTACAGCCCGACGTGCCACCACATGTGTTGCACTTCATGCATGTCCCGTTGCGCACCAACGTGTAGTTACCGCATTCGCCGCAGGGATCGCCCTCGTATCCCTGCATCTTGGCCTTGTCGCGCATGCTCAGCGATGTGCTGATCGCGGCGGTTGCGGTTTCGGTGGTTGCGGCCACTTCTGGCACCAAGGTCTCAAGAACCGCCACGGGATCGGCGTCCCCTTCAAAGGCCACGGCCCCCATACCCCCTTGCAACACGACCAACTCTTGCGGCACGCGCTTGCGCAGATATCCGGTTGAGCTGATCTGCTTGAGCACCTCAAGGGATTTCGACGCTTTCGCCTCGCTTGGCTCGCGCACATTGCTCACGCCTTCTTCCTCGCCACGGCCAAGGTCATCAAACGATGCGCCCTCTGGCTTTACGTGCGCCAAATCGGTGCGATCAAGGTAAGACACGGCCAATTCGCGGAAGATGTAATCAAGGATCGACGTCGCCTGCTTGATGCTATCGTTGCCTTGCACCATGCCGGCGGGCTCAAACTTGGTGAATGTGAACGCGTCCACAAACTCCTCAAGCGGCACGCCGTACTGAAGACCAACCGAGACCGCGATGGCAAAGTTGTTCATCATCGCGCGGAAACCCGCACCCTCTTTGTGCATATCAATAAAGATCTCGCCCAATTGGCCGTCTTGATACTCGCCCGTCCGCAGGTACACTTTGTGCCCACCAACGTTGGCCTTTTGGGTGTATCCCTTGCGGCGCTGTGGCATCTTTTCGCGCTCACGGGACCGCACTTCTTTGATGATCACCTTCTCAACGATCTTCTCGGCAAGAACCGTGGCCTTCTCCTGCAAAGACCCGCTTTCGAGAATTTCCAAGGCCTCGTCGTCATCCTCAATCAACGCGGCCGCCAATGGCTGCGACAATTTCGAACCGTCACGGTAAAGCGCGTTGGCCTTCACACCCAAACGGTGCGACAGCTCGTAGGCCGCCTGACAATCCTCAATCGTGGCGTCGTTGGGCATGTTGATCGTCTTGGAAATCGCGCCTGAGATAAACGATTGCGCCGCGGCCATCATGGTGATGTGGCTGTCGACCGACAAGAAACGCTTGCCGCGCTTGCCGCATGGGTTGGCACAGTCGAACACTTTGTAATGCTCTTCCTTCAGGTGCGGCGCACCTTCCAACGTCATGGTGCCGCAAACATGGTCATTGGCCGCATCAATCGCCGCTTTGTCATAGCCAAGGTGGCGCAACAGATCGAACGATGGATCATTCAACTTGGCCTGCGGAATGCCCAATGTCTTGGTGCAGAACTCTTCGCCCAAAGTCCATTGGTTCATCACAAACCGAATATCAAACGCACTTGGCAAAGCCGCCTCAACCTTTTCGATCTCGGCGGGGCCAAAGCCATGCCCGATCAAAGAGGTGTGGTTGATGCCCGGCGCATTGCCGATTGTCCCGTGGCCCACAGCATAAGACACGATCTCTTCGATATCCGCCGAGCCATAGCCCAACATATCCAAAGCCGCCGGAACCGATTGGTTGATGATCTTGAAATAACCACCGCCCGCAAGCTTCTTAAACTTCACCAGCGCAAAGTCAGGCTCAATCCCCGTGGTGTCACAATCCATCACCAGACCAATGGTGCCTGTCGGTGCAATCACCGACACCTGCGCATTCCGGTAGCCGTTCTTTTTGCCCAGCTTAAGCGCCTCGTCCCACGAATTTTGGGCAATCTTGGCCAAACGCGCATCCGGGATATTGTCCACATCAAGCGCCACTGGCTTCACATCCAGATTGTCGTAACCGTCGGTTTTACCATATGCCGCGTTGCGGTGGTTGGCGATCACCCGAAGCATATGCTTGGAGTTGCGCTTGTATCCGTCAAACGCGCCCAGCTCGCCTGCCATCTCGGCGGATGTCGCATAAGACACGCCCGTCATGATCGCGGTCAACGCACCAGTAAGGGCCCGGCCCTCATCGCTGTCGTATCCGTAACCCATGTTCATCAACAAGCCACCGATATTGGCATAGCCAAGACCAAGCGTGCGGAAATCATACGAGTATTGCGCAATCTCAGGCGATGGGAATTGCGCCATCATCACCGAAATCTCAAGCGTCACAGTCCAAAGACGTGTCGCATGCATATAGTTCTCAACCTGAAACTCGCCGTCCTTATAGAACGTCAGCAGGTTCATCGACGCGAGGTTACACGCCGTGTTATCAAGGAACATATACTCAGAACACGGGTTCGATCCGCGGATCTCGCCGTCTTCGGGGCATGTGTGCCATGCGTTGACTGTATCGTGGTACTGAATGCCCGGATCGGCACAGGCCCAAGCGGCGTGGCCAACCTTTTCCCAAAGCTCGCGTGCCGGAATGATCTTGGCCACTTCGCCGTTGGTCCGGTTGATCAGCTTCCAATCGGCATCGTCCTGCACCGCCTGAAGAAACGCATCCGTCACACGGATCGAGTTGTTCGAATTCTGACCGGACACAGACGCATAGGCTTCGCTGTCCCAATCGGTGTCATATGTCGGGAATTCAATCGACGTATGGCCTTGGCGCGCATAATCCAAAACCCGCTTCACATATGTATCGGGGATCGACACCTTACGGCTCTCGCGGATCGCGGCCTTGAGGGCATCATTCTTTTTGGGGTCAAACGCATCGCCTTCTGCGCCGTCCCACGTCTTGATCGCCGCAAAAATACCATTGAGCTTTTGCTCGTGCATCTTTGATCCGGCCACGATCGAGGCAACCTTCTGCTCCTCAACCACTTTCCAATCAATAAACGCCTCAATATCGGGGTGATCTGCATCCACGATCACCATCTTGGCCGCACGGCGCGTTGTGCCGCCCGACTTGATGGCGCCCGCCGCGCGGTCACCGATCTTGAGGAAACCCATCAGCCCAGAAGACTTACCACCGCCCGACAAAGGCTCGCCTGCGCCGCGAAGGTGCGAAAAGTTGGTGCCTGTCCCCGATCCATACTTGAACAACCGCGCTTCACGTACCCAAAGGTCCATGATGCCACCGTCATTCACCAAATCATCGCTCACACCTTGGATAAAACAGGCGTGCGGCTGCGGGTGCTCAT
>JALZWD010000014.1 GCA_023300365.1 Flavimaricola sp.
CAGGGCAAAGTGGTCGGCGTCGCGGGCCAACCCCTTGAGCGCAATCAGCGAGGGTTCTTTGCAATCCAAACGGCCCATCGCCGAAACGCCGCCCGTGGCCACCGTGGCCTCGCCCGCGTCGATGGATGCAAATAGGGCGGGAGCCTGATCAGGCTCAACCACGATGATCTGGGGACCATCGCCCCAAACATGACGCGCAAGCGCGGCGCAAGATCCGGCCAATCCACCCACGCCGGCTTGCAAGAAAATATGGCTGGGCGCTTGGGGCATTTGCACAATCGCCTCGCCCATCAGCATCAAATACCCTTCCATTAGGCGGTGTGGCCGTGCGGTATACCCGGGCCACGAACTATCTGACAAAAGCTGCCAGCCGTTGTGCTCGGCGGCGTGGGCCGCGGCAACCATGCTTTCTTCATAGGTTGCGCCTTGGCGGATCACCTCGGCGCCGGTTTCGCGCAAACGCTCGGCAAAGGCTTCGGGCACGGTTTTGGCAATATAGACGCAAGCCTTGGCGCCAAACGCCTTGGCCCCGGCCGCAACAGATAGGCCGTGGTTGCCCGCACTTGCGGTCACATAAGTGGTGTTGCTGACATCGCCCGCTTGGGCGTCGGTGGCAATAACATAGGCCGCCCCAAGCGCCTTGAAGCTGCCCAAGCCCATCCGGCCACGTTCGTCCTTGATATGCAAATGCCCCACCTTGCAGGCCTCGGTCAGGCGGGTGACACTGACCAATGGGGTCTCGGCGGCGGCAGGGCACCGCGCGATCAGCGCCTCGACCCGGCCCACGTCGATGCTGGGGGCGGGCACATCGGCAAGACCAGGAAAGCTGTCTTTGCCGCGAAAGGGGTTGTGGATAATTTTCATGACCTCAGTGAAGGCCTTGTGGGTCGCCCGGTCAAGTCTAATGCGCCGCCATGTCCGGCGCGGGCGGCGTTATTTGACGGGGAAATGCGAGGGTTATGCGCCAACAACGTCCTTTGCGGCGGCCAAGGCCATCGGGTTAAGCCCGTTGTCTTCTGCTTTGATCAACTCGGCCAATTGGGCAATCATCGAGGGATCCCAAAAATCGCGAATATGTTGGGCGGTTGAGGCGGCCCCTTTATCGCCCGGCTGTGTGGCGAAGAAGCTGGCGATTTGGTTGGCCATACGGATCAGTTTTTCATGGGTGCTGGACATGGTGTGCTACTCTTTGATGCGGGTCGAATGCGTGTAAATGCGCGGTGTGCCGCGTGCGCCGGATGTGACGGTAAGCCTCGCGTCTTGCGCCAAACGCACCGCATGGGCGGTGGGGGCGGAGACGGCCACAAGGATCGCACAGCCCGCCATGACGGTCTTTTGGACCATCTCAACCGAGACACGGCTGGTCAGGACAATCGCGCCCTTGCTGGCATCAACGCCCGCGCGCTGCATCGCGCCGATCAACTTATCAAGCGCGTTATGGCGCCCCACGTCCTCGCGGGCCAAAATGATCCCACGCCCCGGCAGATAAAAACCAGCGGCATGGACCGCGCGGGTCTCATCATGCAAGGGCTGCACGCTGCGCAATTCCTCAAGGGCTTGGGCCACCTCGGCGACGCTCAGACGCGCCTGCGTCTTGGGCACTTGGGGCAGGGGCCGCGCGGCTTGCTCCAAACTATCAATCCCACACAGCCCGCAGCCCACGGGGCCAACGGTCGCCCGCCTGCGCGCGTCTAATGCCTCGGCGCGGTGCGCGGGCAGCCACATCCGCGCCTCGATGCCTTGGCCGTGCTCAACCACCTCAACCGCGCCCAATTCATCAGGGCTGGCCACCCCTTCGGTCAGGGCAAAGCCCGTGGCAAAATCTTCGAGATCCGCAGGCGTGGCCATCATCACAGCCAAGGTCGAGCCGTTATAGACCAACGCCACGGGCGTTTCCTCGGCCAAGACCTGATGGTCCTGCCCCGAGGTTGTCACGATGCCCACGGCCCGCATGGAGGCGATCCGCGCTGTCACTCTGCCGCCGGCAGAATGCGCCGCGATTTTGCGGCTTGGGCGTTGTAATCCTCTTGCCATTCCGTCGGGCCGTTGGACTGTGCCACTTGCACCGCCGTCACCTTGTACTCAGGGCAGTTGGTCGCCCAATCCGAGAAGTCGGTGGTGATGACGTTGGCCTGTGTGTCGGGGTGGTGGAAGGTGGTGTAAACCACACCGGGCGACACACGGTCGGTGATTGTCGCGCGCAGGGATGTCTCGCCCTGTCGCGACGCGAGCTTGATCCAATCGCCGTCGTTGATGCCACGGTTCTCGGCGTCCTGCGGGTGAATTTCCAACAGGTCTTGGTCGTGCCACACCACATTTTCGGTCCGCCGCGTCTGCGCACCTACGTTGTATTGCGACAAGATCCGCCCCGTGGTGAGAAGCAGCGGGAAACGCGGCCCGGTCTTCTCGTCGGTGGCGATATATTCGGTGATGATAAACTGCCCCTTGCCGCGCACAAAACCATCGGTGTGCATGATCGGCGTGCCCTCAGGCGCGGCCTCGTTACACGGCCATTGAACCGAGCCGCGCTCCTCGAGCATCTCGTAATTCACATGCGCAAACCCCGGCGTTGTCGCGGCGATCTCGTCCATGATTTGGGCGGGGTGGGTATAGGTCCACGCGCCGCCCATCGCATTGGCCAACATCATCGTCACTTCCCAATCCGCATAGCCGTTCTTGGGCTTCATCACCTCGCGCACACGGTTGATCCGGCGTTCGGCATTGGTGAACGTGCCGTCTTTCTCAAGGAACGTGCTGCCGGGCAAAAACACATGCGCGTAATTGGCAGTTTCGTTCAAGAACAGGTCTTGCACGATCACACAGTCCATCGCGGCCAATCCGGCGGCCACATGGTGCGTATCGGGGTCGGATTGCAGGATATCTTCGCCTTGGATGTAGATGCCTTTGAACGTGCCATCCACGGCGGCATCAAGCATATTTGGAATGCGCAGGCCCGGCTCGTGGTCCAGCGTAACGCCCCACATCTTGTCGAAAATCTCGCGGGATGCGTCATCAGACACATGCCGATACCCCGGCAATTCATGCGGGAAGCTGCCCATATCACAGGCGCCTTGCACGTTGTTTTGCCCCCGCAGCGGGTTAACCCCCACACCGCGACGACCAATGTTGCCGGTCATCATCGCAAGGTTGGCGATGGCCATCACGGTGGTCGATCCTTGGGAATGCTCGGTCACGCCAAGCCCATA
>JALZWD010000015.1 GCA_023300365.1 Flavimaricola sp.
GAGGCGCAGCGCGTTAAACTGTCTAAAGAATTGGCGCGTCGGTCCACTGGCCGCACCTTGTATATCCTCGACGAACCCACCACCGGGCTGCACTTTGAAGACGTCCGCAAATTGCTTGAGGTGCTGCACCATTTGGTTGAACAGGGCAATTCGATGATTGTGATCGAACACAACCTCGACGTCGTCAAAACTGCGGATTGGGTGATCGATATCGGCCCCGAAGGTGGCGATGGCGGTGGCGAAATTGTTGCAACCGGGACCCCGGAAAAGGTTGCCAAGGCCAACGGCTCTCACACGGGGCGCTACCTGTCTGAGATGTTGGATGCAAAGGGAAAAAAGTGACGGGATAGGCCAAAATTAGTCGGTTTTCCCGTCTCGTTTTAGCCTCAAATTCCAATACACGTTGCCGAAAAAACCCACATTTCCCGTTTGGGGTGTGGGCGGCCGCGGGATTGCGCGTATTTTGCAACCCTTGGTCGAATTTGTTGCCTGCTGCAACACGGGGCCTTTTGGAATTTGCCGGAAATCTGCTAAATCAAAACCACAAAAAAAGAAAAGCAGTAGAGGCAGTTCATGAACAAACATCTCTTGGCAGGTGTCTTAACACTTGCAACAACGATCGGGGCCCAAGCGGAAACTTTGGTCCTAGATTTCGACGGCACCGCGACAGGTACCAATGTTAACCTTGGTGCAAATTTCATCGCCAACGATCTTCGCGTTGTTGGCAACGAATGTTTCCGTCCTTTGGCCCCGGCGTCTTGTGCCGCGTTGAACACCGGTGAAACAACGGTGATCACACGTTTCAACGGTACGGATTTCGACGTCGATTCGTACTTTTATCAATTGCTCGATATCGGCGCGCGGCTCGAAGTGACGGCGCGTGCCGCTGACGGTGCGGTCATTGGTGTGGACCTGTTTGATGGTGCGCTCGATGGCTTTGCCGATGGTGGTAATTTGGTTGTCAGCAACTATCAGAACGTCACTTCGTTGACTTTCGACAACGTCAGCACTGTTGCACCTGGCAATGCGCGATTTGATCAGATCAGCGTTGAGTTTGAAGGCCCATCCCCCGTGCCGGTTCCGGCCGCTGGTGTGATGCTTCTTACCGCCCTTGGGGCTGCCGCTGCGTTGCGTCGCAAAGGTTAATGCAATAGCGGGCGGCTGGCGTTAATTCGCGGCTGCACTGCTTTGCAATACAAAAAGGGCCGCATTCTCAATCTGGAATGCGGCCCTTATTTTTGTTTTGGCAAATGGGTCTTAATCCATCGCTTTGAAATTAAATTCGCCACCTTCGCGGATGCCAGACGGCCAACGCGACGTTACCGTTTTGGTGCGCGTATAGAATTTAAACGCATCCGGCCCGTGTTGGTTCAAATCCCCAAACACCGATTTTTTCCAGCCCCCAAAGGTGTGATAGGCAAGCGGCACAGGGATCGGCACGTTCACACCAATCATGCCCACATTCACCCGTGCGGCAAAATCACGGGCGGTGTCACCATCGCGGGTAAAGATCGCGGTGCCGTTGCCATATTCATGATCCATCGCCAGCCCAAGGGCCTCTTCATAACTTTGCGCTCGGACTGTAGAAAGCACGGGGCCAAAAATCTCGTGCTTATAGATATCCATATCTTTGGTCACATTATCAAAGAGATGCGGGCCAACAAAATATCCGTCTTCATATCCTTGAAGGTTAAAGTTGCGCCCATCCACAACCAGTTTCGCGCCCTGATCCACACCCGTTTGCACCAAACGTTCGATGTTGGCCTTGGCCGCGGCGGTCACCACAGGGCCGTAATCCACGTCGTCTCCGGCGGTATATGGCCCAACCTTGAGCTTTTCGACACGCGGCACCAATTCCGCAATCAGGCGGTCTGCGGTGTCTTCGCCCACGGGCACGGCCACAGAAATCGCCATGCAACGCTCGCCTGCAGCGCCGTATCCGGCCCCCACAAGGGCGTCTGCTGCCTGTGCCATATCGGCGTCTGGCATAATGATCATATGGTTCTTGGCGCCGCCAAAACATTGAACGCGTTTGCCATTAGAACACCCGCGCCCATAAATATATTCGGCAATCGGCGTAGACCCAACAAAGCCAATGCTTTGCACAACGTCATTATCCAACAACGCATCAACGGCCTCTTTATCTCCGTTAATGACTTGCAAGATACCCTTGGGCAAACCGGCTTCTTCAAGCAATTCGGCCAACATCAACGGCACAGACGGATCCCGCTCGGAGGGCTTGAGGATAAAGGCATTTCCACAGGCAATCGCGGGGGCAAACATCCACATCGGGATCATTGCAGGAAAGTTAAACGGGGTGATGCCTGCGGTCACTCCAAGGGGCTGTTTCATCGAATACATATCGATGCCCGGCCCGGCGCTGTCGGTAAATTCGCCCTTCAATAATTGCGGTGCCCCAATGCAATATTCCACAACCTCAAGGCCGCGCTGCACGTCGCCTTTGGCGTCGGGGATGGTTTTGCCATGTTCGCGCGACAGGGCCTCGGCCAATTTGTCCATGTCGCGGTTCAAAAGCTCGACAAACTTCATCATCACGCGGGCGCGGCGCTGTGGATTGACGGCGCCCCACGCGGGCTGTGCTGCGGCGGCGATGTCGACGGCGGCGTCGACTTCGGCCTTGCTGGCCAAGGGCACGCGGTATTGGGCTTCGCCGATGGCGGGGTTCATGACATCGGCGAACCGGCCGGATGTGCCGGCGGCATGGGTGCCGTTAATATAATGGCTGAGGTCGGACATGGGGTCTCCCGTTAAAAATATCTTGCCCCACTCTAGGCGGGCAATCGCTGCGAAAACAGCGGAAAATTAATCGATCGATTGACGAAAAACCGATGCGCTTGGCATGGCCGACGGGGGCTGTTTGGCCAACAAAACGTTGACACACGGGGTTGTGAACGACCACGCTAGAGGGATCAACGCCCAAAACAAAGGAGCTTCAAACATGCTGGTCCGCCAAATCCTAAACTCAAAAGACGACACCTCAATCTGTTGGGTCACGTCGGCTTCAACTGTGAATGACGCGGCTGTTTTATTGTCGCAAAAGCGTATCGGCACGGTGATTGTCTCGGAGACCGGTGAAAGCCCGGATGGCATTTTGTCCGAGCGCGACATCGTCCGCGAGTTGGGCAAACGGGGGGCTGCGTGCCTAAGGGATAGCGTGGGGTCGATGATGACGCCCAAGCCACAGACCTGTTTGCACAGCGACAGTGCCGACCAAGTGCTTGAGAAAATGACCACGGGTCGGTTCCGGCATTTGCCGGTGATGGAGGGCGGCAAACTGGTTGGGTTGATCTCGATTGGGGACGTTGTAAAGGCGCGTTTGGCCGAGCTGGATATGGAAAAAACTGCGTTAGAAGGCATGGTTATGGGGCGCTAGACCGCGCGATTTGCTTGCAATTTTTGGGGTCTTGGTCTCTGCTAGGGTCAGACGACACAGGAGTGGCACAACATGCGCATAGGTCTTTACCCCGGCACCTTTGACCCCGTGACATTGGGGCATATCGACATCATTCGCCGGGCCTGTACTTTGGTGGACCGTTTGGTGATTGGGGTGGCGATTAACCGCGACAAGGGGCCACTGTTTTCGCTTGAGGAACGTGTGGCGATGGTCGAGGCCGAGACGGTTCAGATTGCGCGCGACACGGGCTGTACGATTGTGACCCATCCGTTTGAAAACCTGTTGATTGATTGCGCCCGCGATGTGGACGCCAGCCTGATTATCCGTGGGTTAAGGGCTGTTGCGGATTTTGAATACGAATACCAAATGGTGGGCATGAACCGGGCGTTGGACGATAGTATTGAGACGGTATTTTTGATGGCCGATGCACAGCATCAGGCGATTGCGTCCAAGTTGGTTAAGGAAATTTGCCGCCTTAATGGGGACGTATCACGGTTTGTCCCGCACAACGTTAAGGGCTTGCTTGAGGCGCGTTTGCACAGCTGAGTGTCGCGCAATCCATTGAATTTGTTAATAAATTATTGCGCTTCCGCACGCAGGTGAGCCGGGGGATTGACGTTGGTTTTGCACGTAAATTCGCGCCTTTTCGCATGCGAAAGTCGGATATAAAAAGGGGCGCCCGCTTTTGAGACACCCGGCGCTTGTCCGGAAATCTCAAAATTCGACGCCCCATCAAATCAGTTTTTCGCAGCGAAAGCCCCTAGAGGAATTTCGCCATGGCAACAGCCGTGTCGGCCATCCGCATCGAAAAGCCCCATTCGTTGTCATACCATGCCAAGATGCGCACCATATTGCCGTCCAACACTTTGGTTTGATCCAGGTGCATGGTGGACGAATGCGGATCGTGGTTGAAATCAACGCTGACCATGGGCAGATCGGTATAGGCCAAGACGCCTTTCAAGGGGCCATCAGCGGCGGCCACGATGGCGGCGTTGATCTCTTCGACGGTGGTCGATTTTGAGGCTTCAAACGTCAGATCCACAGCAGAAACATTCGGCGTTGGGACGCGAATGGCCACGCCGTCCAATTTGCCGTCCAACTCGGGCAAAACAAGGCCCACGGCCTTGGCGGCACCAGTTGATGTTGGGATCATCGACATAGCGGCAGCACGGGCGCGGTAGAGGTCTTTGTGCATCGTATCAAGCGTCGGCTGATCGCCCGTATAGCTGTGGATCGTTGTCATAAAGCCTTTGTTGATGCCAACCGCATCATTGAGAACCTTGGCAACGGGGGACAGGCAATTGGTGGTGCAGGACGCGTT
>JALZWD010000016.1 GCA_023300365.1 Flavimaricola sp.
GCAATATTCGATGCCATGCCTTGCAGAATGTCTTCTTGTCCATGCGGCGCAATAAACGACGCAAAGATCGAAACAAACGCATAGATAATGATAATCAAAATACCGAACGACGCCGTTAGCGGCATCTGTCGAAACAGCTTGCGCGTCCCTGCCGTGCCCACATACCGGCCCAGAACGCGAAACACCCAAGCCATGATCGCAAACAAGATAAACAGCGTCACAACCACCCAAACGTAAAAATAGGTGTTCGCCGTGATCGCATTATCCGAATAGGCGCGAAAATACCCGATCGCGACACACACAAGGATCACCGCGCCAACGATATACCCAAACGCAGCGGCAAAAGGCATATCGCGGAAATAGGGCGCATTGCCCGTCGCAACCTGTCCGCCCCGGCGCAAAACCCACGCGGCGCCAAACATCGCCGCCAAGATCGCGATAATCCACATCACCACACTCATTTGGGATGCCTCAGGCGCGGATTGCTTAGGATCGACAAAATATCCGCCGCAAGATTGAGCAAGATATACGCCGCCGCAAAGATCAGACAACAGGCCTGCACCACCGGTATATCGCGGGTCTGTACGCTATCCACAAACCGCTGGCCGATCCCGGGATAAACGAACACCACCTCAACCACGACAACACCCGTGATCAAATAGGCAAGGTTCAGGGCAATCACATTAATGATCGGCGCCAAGGCATTGGGCAAAGCATGCTTAACAATCACCCGCATCGGCGAAATCCCCTTAAGGCGCGCCATCTCAATATAGGGGCTGGCCAACAGGTTGATAATCGCGGCCCGCGTCATGCGCAGCATATGCGCCATAACAATCAACGTCAGGGTCAAGGCAGGCAGCATCGTCACCTGCAAACGCTCTGCAAACGTCATATCGGCCTTCAGGTCAGAAACAGGAAAGAAGAATGGGTTCAACACCGCCAAAAGCAGCATGAGAATATATGCCAGAAAGAACTCCGGGCTCGAAATCGATGTGAGCGTAAAGATGTTGGCTACGCGGTCAAAAATCGAATTGCGGTAGAGGGCCGCCAAAATCCCCAGCGTGACTGAAACCGGCACCGCAATCGCCGCCGTCACACCGGCCAGAAACAACGTATTGGCAAACCGTGGGCCCAATTCATCGGCCACCGTCACGCCTGTGTCTGCTGTTGATCCGGCAAAGGACTGAAAATTCGCTTGGCTCAGGCTGGTGCCAAAATCACCAACAAGCGCTCCGGTCAGCCAATCCCAATACCGCTCGGGCGCAGGTTTATTCAGGCCAAGGGTCTCTTCCATCGCGGCCACCGCTTCTGGCGTGGCCCCTTGCCCCAAAATCGCATCAGCAAAACTCCCCGGCAGGGAATTCACCGCCACAAAGATAACCAAAGACACGATGAACAACGTCAAAACGCCAAGCGCGAGGCGCTGTAAGATAATGTTTAGGATCGATCCCAAGTGTCGTACTTCCCCGTCAGCGCGCGCTTTTTTGCGATGCTTTGGGGTACGTTAACAGGCGACTACAGTCTGTAAAGGTTCAATTTCCCGCCCCAGACCCCTATCGCACCTTCAATCACAAGGACGGCGGCAATTGATCCATCGCCGCCACAAGCGCCGCACTGACCCCCGGTTCGCTCAAGGCATGGCCCGCCCGCGACACCATTTCAAGCCGTGCCGAAGGCCAACTTTGCGCCAAACGATAGGCCGAGACCGGCGGACAAATCATGTCGTAACGGCCTTGAACAATCACGCCCGGAATATCCGTTATCCGGTCCATGCGGTTAAGGATCTGATGCGCGTCATCCAACCAACCTTTGTTGATAAAATAGTGGTTTTCGAGCCGCGAAAAAGCACGGGCATAATCCGCAGGGGCCTCGCCGGTTGCACCATCACTATGGATCGACGCCAGCGCATTTTCCCACGCCGCCCACGCACGGCCATACCGCACCTCAATCGCACGGTCGCCCGAAAACAAACGCCGGTGATAGGCCGCAATCATATCTCCACGCTCGTCGTGAGGGATCAGGCTCTCAAATCGGTCCCATAGATCAGGCCAGAATTTTCCCGCACCCCCACCGTAAAACCAATCCAATTCGCCCTGCGTCATCAAAAACACACCGCGCAGAATCAATGCCAAGGCGCGATCAGGGTGCGCTTGGGCGTAAATCAACGACAGCGTCGCCCCCCAAGACCCACCAAAAACAACCCAACGGTCAATCCCAAGGGTTTGACGAATAAGTTCGATATCCGCGACCAAATGCCATGTCGTGTTATCATCAACGCTAGCATGCGGCCGCGAACGCCCACAGCCGCGTTGGTCAAACAAAACCACACGGTAAACGTCAGGGTCAAAATACCGCCGCATCGCCGGGCTGCACCCACCACCGGGACCGCCATGCAAAACCACCACAGGGATGCCATCCGCCCGGCCCGATTGCTCAACATAAACCCGGTGGCCATCCCCCACATCCAAGACACGACTGTCAAATGGATCAATCGGGGGGTAAAGATGCGCACCCGCGCGTTTTTGTCCTGAGGCTTTGTCCATAAACGCTCTATATACTGATCTATAAATGGCCGCCACGTCGAAGGGACCGCAAATGACCATATCCACAGTTGACCCCGCCGAAGTCGCTAAATTCGAAGCAATGGCCGCCGAATGGTGGGACTTGAACGGCAAATTCAAGCCTCTGCACATGCTCAACCCCACACGGCTTGATTACATCACCCGCCAGATTGCCGCCGAATTTGGCCGCGACCTTGAGGCGCCGACACCGTTTAGTGGATTGCGCATTCTTGATATCGGCTGTGGCGGTGGCCTGCTGTGCGAACCAATGGCCCGCCTTGGCGCCACCATCGTCGGCGTCGATGCCGCACCGCGCAACATCCCCGTCGCACAGGTCCACGCCCAACAATCCGGCCTCACCATCGACTACCGCCACGGCACCGCCGAAGATATGGCCGCCGATGGCGAACAATTCGATGTGGTTTTAAATATGGAAGTGGTCGAACACGTGGCCGACCCACAGGCCTATCTGACCGCCTGCCAACAATTGCTCAAACCCGGCGGCATTCACATCTGCTCCACGATCAACCGCAACCCCAAGAGCTTTGCCATGGCGATCATCGGGGCCGAATGGATCATGCGCTGGTTGCCCAAAGGCACGCATGAGTGGGACAAGTTCATCACACCAGAAGAGCTGTTTTCCATGCTATCGCGCGCTGGCCTAAACCCAGTGGACCGCAAAGGGTTCAAATTCAATCCACTGGCGTGGAGCTGGTCAATCTCAGACAATGACCTGTCGGTGAACTACGTAACAGCAAGCCTAAAGCCCCAAGCATAAACCCACACCATGGCGAAAATACCGACCTATTGTCGCCATAATCGCCCCGCACATTTGTAAGGTCTAACGAAGCTGAGGCCCGATATGTCACGCCTATACAAATTCACGCCGTACGTATTTGTCGGCCTCGCCACCCTTGCAATGTATGTCTACATGCAAAGCGGCAGCGTCGCATCGGCACAAACCGCCTCCGGCGCGCAAATCGCGATCCCGTTCGATTGATTTCGGGCAGCCACGCCCCATCTGTTTAAAGCGACCCTAACAAAACCGCACCGAACTCGGCTCCATATCTACGGATATGTTGAGCCTTAGCTCTGGTCAAATTACGAACAATAGCAAGATTTGCACCCTTATTGTTGCCATATTTGCACTCTATCTCTCGCTTAGGTTGCAAAGCTGAGGTGCAAAATGTCCTTTCTCCTAAAATACTCGCCATTCATCGTGGTCTTGGTCGCTGGTCTCGCCGTGGTCCAATACCTATCCGACAGCGACATAAGCCTCGGACAACCAGCAGGATCCCCACCCCAAATCATAACCGCTTTTGACGATCCAGACGCTCAGCTCGAAACACAGTCAAAGGCACCTACAGGCCCAATCGATCCCGTTTTATCGGACCGCATCATGACCGGCGATGTCTTGGGCTCGCAATTCAGGATCAGCGCTGCGGTCTCAATCTATCCACTTGGCAGCAACCCTAACTGGAATAGAACATACGCCTTCCGCTTTGACGGACGCAGACTAGGGCCCATTCGCAATCTCGATGCTGCTGGCCTCACAAACCGTGCTGGCGGTCGCGGACTTGCTGCCTCTGACCTTACCCAAAGCATCCTCTCCAATTGCATTAACCCACGCCCAGACTCCGTGACGCAAACCGGCATTGCAATCCAGCACCCTACGCTTTGCAGCATTGCAACCGGCGACGCCGACCATCCT
>JALZWD010000017.1 GCA_023300365.1 Flavimaricola sp.
CCTTGATTCGGATAATGATGCTATAAACGACATTGTCGAAGCTAGGACAATTGATACAAATAATGATGGCAATGTCGATCAAGTCAATCTTGACGGGAGCCTAAGTGCTGATACAGATGGAGATGGTTTTAGCGACAGCTATGACGCTAATGATAATTCTGCAATTGGTAATAACGACGGAACTGGCACCCCAGTAATCACCACCGAGTCAGACACTGATAACGATGGCTTACCGAATGACGATAACGCTAACGGTAAAGCTTACGTCACAGGTGATACAGATAGCGACGGAGTTCCTGACTTCCGTGACCTAGATTCCGACAGCGATGGTATTCACGATCTTACTGAAGGTGGCAATACTGCTGCGGATACAAATGGTGACGGAACGTTGGGTATGGGGGATACAGGATATGCAGACATTGATAGCGACGGTATTCCTGATCCTGTCGATGAAAGCCCGTCTACATTTGGAGATGACGGTAATACGGCTCCAACAGATACAGATGGCGACCAGGTTCCTGACTTCCAAGACCTAGACTCAGATAACGATAGCGTAGACGATGTTATCGAATCTGGAAACTCTAATCCAGACGGTAACGGCGTGATCACAGATTACCAAGTCGATACGGATGGCGATGGTATTGCAGACAGTATCGATGGCTTTGTAGGATTCGGAGACGAGACAGGAACAGCTAATGATCCGACCGATACTGATACGGATGGTATTTCCGACGCTCAAGAAACAGACTCAAACAACGACGGAATGACCGACTTCGATGAGGCTGGAGAAGACCCATCACTAGACTTGGATAACGATGGTGTCGTTGACGACGAAACGGATTTAGACAACGACGGTATTCCAGATGTAGTAGATTCTAACCCAACTGAATTTGGCGAATTATTCGACAATTGTAGTGCGGGTACCATCGGATACGCAATGACTGACGGAGCAACAAACACAACAGGTTTCCAATGGAACGGTACGACTAATGTGGCTTCTACTGATCAGTTTGGATTGGTTCGCGCTACTTCATATTGCGAGTCGGACACATGGAGACACTACTTCAATATAAACGAACCAACTAACCTCGTTTTCTCCGTTGAGATGGGAACGAATACGACTGAAATCGAGTACGTAGAAATTAGAAGAGCTGAATTTCCAGATAGTCTCTATGACACAACCGAGACGAATGCCATTTTCCCGATGGCACGTGATTGGCACGTGAAGACCGTTGGAGATGCAGCATTGACTGCTCCTGTCAATATCCGCTTCTACTATGTGCCAACAGAGCTCCAGTCAATCTTAGATGCTGCTACAGCGCTAGCGGATACCGACCCTAACTCAACAGCACCAACTCCTGGCGATGTGGTGTGGTTCAAGAAATCTACGTACGATCCAGAAAATGACATTAACCCAGATGGCAGCACGCTTACGCAAAGTCCAGGATATGTCGTACTAACACCTAAGATCGTCGCCAATGCCAACGGAGAATCGGCGGCTGTCGACGGTATCAACTATGTTCAATTTGATGGTCTTACCGGCTTCTCTGGCGGTGGCTCGTATGTTATGGCACAAGGAACCGCACTACCTGTGACGTTGACTTCATTTGCGGGTACAAGCGACCTGTGTGATGTTGAACTGAACTGGAAAACAGCTACTGAGTTGGACTTCAGTCACTATGAAGTAGAGTGGAGTCAAGATGGATTAATATTCAGCTCTATTGCCGATATCGTTGGTACTAGCGGAACTACTACGGAGCAAGTATATAGCTACACTCATACTTCTGCAACAGCCGAAAACTACTACCGATTGAAAATGGTAGATTTTGATGGAAGTTTTGATTATTCAGAAACTATTGTGGTTCAGACAACATGCTCTACTGCAAGTATGGCTGTATTCCCAAATCCTGTTTCTAAGGCGTCTTCTAACTTAACAATAGAATACAAAGGATCTACGGACCTTGTTGAATTATCTGTCACAGACATCTTTGGCAGAATCGTGCAACAACGCAGCTATGACGTAGACCAAGGCACGGCTACAACGCTGAATATCGACATCTCTAGATTACCAACAGGCACCTATTACATTGGAGTAACCAACCCTCTGATAAGTGTATCTACGACTAAATTTATCATAGTGAATTAACACGTAAATTAGCGCATTGAACAAATATAGGGTCGGCACAAGCAATAGCAAGTGCCGGCCCTTATTTCACATTGATATTGACTAGCGTATGGTACTGCAATTACATCTAAAACACCACCCGCAACCTCGTCCACCCATCCTCCTCTGTCATCAGCGAGTACGATGCACCGTGTCGCTCTAATACGTCCCGTGTTAACGTGAGCCCAATTCCTTGCCCCGTTGGCTTAGTACTAAAGAACGGAGTAAAAATTTCATTTTGAGAAGTTTCGGTAATACCGGGACCATTGTCAGCAACACTAAAACTTTGTCCTTCGCAGGACAACTGAATGATACCGCCTTCACCGATACTTTCTCGTGCATTGGCAATTGCATTAATAACCACTTGTTGAATAAGGGCTTGGTCGCCTAGCACCTTGGCAGATTTTAGTAAAAGCTTAAGTTCGACACGAGCCGCATCACAAACAGGCTTAGCAATCGTCGCCTGCTTTTCGAGCAACTCAACAAGATCAACTTTCTCAAACTTAGGATCAGGCAAGCGGACGACGTCAGCAAACCGACGCATAAAATCATTGAGGGATTCTCCTCGCTCTTCAATGAGTGGCAAATAATCGCTTACTATTTCACGGAACTTAATATCGTCAAGATCATCTGTATCAATTAGGCTTTGCAGCATAGAACGCGTTGCTGCAGTCGTATTATTTACCTCATGCGCCATACACTGCCCATCGCGCCGCAATTTTATGTGACGGCCCCTCAGCCCTGCCCGTATCTTGACGGGCGGATGGAGCGGAAGTTGTTCACAGCGCTTCAGGGCGATCACGCCGAAAAGCTGAATGACACCCTATCCAAGCAGGGGTTTCGTCGGTCGCAAAATGTGTTGTATCGGCCATCGTGCGCCGATTGCGCGGCCTGTCTTTCGGCGCGGATCAAGGTGGCGGATTTCGCCCCAAGCAAGAGCCAAAAGCGCATCATCCGCCGCAACGCCGCGATTGAGCGCCGCGCGACCTCGCCTTGGGCCACCGAAGAGCAATTTGCCCTGTTCCGTGATTACCTCGATAGCCGCCATGCAACTGGCGGTATGGCGGATATGGATTTGTTTGAATTTGCCGCGATGGTCGAGGAAACACCTATTCGCTCGCGCCTGATCGAATATGAAGACACGACAGATCGGCATGGGGTGCGACAGGGCCTTCGCGCGGTGTGTTTGACCGATATCCTCGATGATGGATTGTCGATGGTCTATTCGTTTTTTGATCCTGAGTTTGTGCGCAATTCGCTTGGCACCTATGTGATCCTTGACCATATCCGCATCGCGCAAGAGATGGGCTTGCCTTATGTTTACTTGGGCTACTGGGTCCCCGGTTCGCCCAAGATGGGGTACAAGGCCAATTTCCAAGGCGTTGAGATTTACCGCGGCGGCACATGGCAAGTGATGGGCGATCCCGAGAGCTATACCGCCGACACAGATCCAATGTCGGTTGATCCAATTGCCGAGCAAGTGGCGCGGATCCAATTGCCCGATGTGCGCCCGGTAAAAGACGACACATCCTCTGATACGTTGGACTGAGCCACCTTAAATCCATCGCCACGAAAAAACGCCGCCCGGTGATTGGCGGCGTTTTGCATTGTCGTGAGGGGGGCGTTCCCCCCCCGGTGCCTAGCCGCCCATCAGGTTCGGGATAATCGTCACAACGCTTGGGAACCACCACAACAGCGCAAGCCCTGCCACTTGGATCAACACAAACGGGATCACGCCGCGATAGATGTGCCCGGTGGTGACCTCTTTGGGGGCAACACCGCGCAGATAGAACAGCGCAAAGCCAAAGGGCGGTGTAAGGAACGATGTTTGCAAGTTGACGGCGATCATGATCGTGACCCACGCCGGATCCATGGTGCCGCCATAAATCACGGGGCCCACAATCGGCACAACGATGTAGATGATCTCGAGGAAATCGAGAACAAAGCCGAGGATGAAGAGGATGATCATCACGATGATGAACACCGTAAACTCATCATCAAACGAGCGTAGGAATTGCTGAATGTAGTGTTCGCCGCCAAAGGAGATGATCACCAGATTGAGCAATTGTGACCCGATCAAAATGGCAAAGACCATCGCCGTCACCTTGGCCGTTTCCCGCACAACCGGGGTCAGGACGTTGCCCGCAAACAGGACGTAGCAGGCATAGAAAATGCCAAACATCGAGAACAGGAACGCGGCAAATGCCACGCCGAAGGCCAGCATGTTTTCAAACAGAACCTCTTCTTGGCCCATGCGCAGATCAAAGTTGGTGCCGATAAGCAGCATGATCCCAACGGCGGCGGTGGCCCAGAGGATCAAATTCCCCGAGAGCCCCTGCTCAACCCGCTTACGGTAGGCCGCGAGCATGATCGCACCGCCCGCCCCAAGGGCCGCGGCAGGTGTCGGGTTGGTGATACCGCCGAGGATTGAGCCCAGCACCGCGACCACCAAAACCAAAGGCGGGAACACAACGCGCAGCAATTCGTTTTGGCCAAGCAATCCTACCGCCGTTTTGCACCCACGCAACGCCATGACAAATGGCACAAGCAAGATAAGCAAGGTCATCCCCGCGGTGGTGTTGGGGCCAATCCATATGATGTCAGCGAGCACCATCAAGACCACGCCAATGGCGCCGACGATCAATTCACGTGGGTTTTCCAACGGGGCCACACCACGAGCAAAAGCGAGGATGAGGCCCAAAATAACCACGATGATTGACACGCCTGTGCCAATTGGTGCGGTGGCCGCGATCCGCTCTGCGCGGATTGTTTCGCGCTCTTCTTCGCTCAGAAGTCGCGATGCAACGGCGCCGCCGCCTTCCTCGATTGCGGCCTGTTCGGCCACGGCTGTGTCCCAAGCCTCTTGGCCATGGACCTCGATCATCGATGCGGCGCATTGCTCGTTTACGTTGGTGCGCAAGGACGCCCCTTCGCTGGCTTGGGTATAGCTGTCGACAACCACGTATTGATTACCGATCAAGTTCAACTGGCCCAACAAAACCGCACCCGCGATCAAAGCAACCGGGACACCAAGGAACCAAGTGAACTTTTCATTGCGCGTCGCAAGGCTTGGGTTGCCGCCGGTGATTTCAACGGGTGGCGCTTTGTGCGGGTTAATCAAGGCAAAGCCAAAGGCATAAAGCCCATAAAGCAGTGCGAGCATGACACCCGGCAGCAAGGCCGCCTGAAACAACGTGCCCACAGACACAACCGCAGGTTCGCCCAAGAACGTCAGGCTGTCCGAACAGCCGGCCATCCGTGCACGTTCTTCTTGGGCGGTGGAATAGATATCGCCCGCCAATGTTCCCAAAAGAACGATCACAATCGAGGGTGGGATAATCTGCCCCAACGTGCCGGATGCGGCGATCACGCCAGTGGCCAGCTCGGGCGAGTAGTTATTCTTAAGCATCGTGGGCAGGGCCAACAGGCCCATGGTCACAACAGTTGCCCCCACAATCCCTGTTGAGGCCGCAAGAAACGCCCCCACGACAACAATCGACACGGCCAAACCACCGGGCAGCGGGCCAAACACCCGCGCCATCGTCGTTAGCAAATCATCGGCAATCCGCGAGCGTTCCAACGTGATACCCATCATAACGAACATCAAAACCGCCAGCAGCGTTTCAATCGATTGGCCCGCCAACACACGTTCGTTAATACGGTTCACGATAAAGCCAAGGTTACGGTCAAGCGCCGTCTCCCAGCCGTTGATAAACACGGGCTCTCCGATCCGTGGCAGGTCCGGAAAGCGGAACACACTCACGTCGTCGGGCCTGACCCCGCTTGCTGTTACGGCGGCATAGGCCTCGGAGGATTTATCAATCGCTTGGTGGATCAGCGCGCCGTTGCTGTCCAAAATCGCAATAATAGTGAACGACACAATCGCAGCACCCGAAATGGCAAAGGCCACCGGAAAGCCCGAAAGGATCCCTGCAAACAGGCAGAGAAAAACAATAATCAGGCCAATTTCTACGCCGTCTAATCCGAAAAGCATGTCTAAACCGCCCCGATCTTAATGAATGTTAGCGGCGATTTCCGCCGTTTCGTCGCCCAGGACATCTCGGTCCAAATACTTGCCCTCACTCTCAGGGCCCTCTTTCCACTCAAGATACGAGCGGCAGAAAAAGGCGATCGCTTGGAGGAAAATCATCGTTACGAAAATCAACAACAGGATTTTGAACAAGATATACGCGTTAAACCCGTTAGGCGAAAAGCCGATGGTTTCGGGGTTCCAACGCACACCGCGCCACTTGGCCGTTGTCAGACGCTCGAGGGTGTCAGAGGCCGATACTGGCGGGTTGATCATGTTGCGCCACATAAAGAACCACGAATACATCCAGATCAGGACCGCCGCAGGCAGCATCAACACAAGCGATCCGAACATGTCGATCACGCGTTTGGTGCGGAATGAAACAGTCGAGTAGATCAGGTCAACGCGCACATGCCCGCCCTGCACGAAGGTGTAGGCAATGCACAATGTAACGACCATTGCATTAAACAGTTTTAACTCCTCGGCCCACCAACTGACGGGAAAGGACATCGTTATGCCAAAGCCCATCGAGATCTCGGAGACCGCAAAGACGCGTTGCATGAAGATGATCAAAATCTGTTGCAACACCATGAGCAAGCCCGCCCATGCCGCGAGACGGCCCACGAAATTGGCAAACCCCTCAAGCCCACGCACAAGCCCCCACATGAAGCTGCGCCTTAGAAAACCAATGATCAAAATCGTGATGGTGACGGCGAGGAACACAAAGAAGAACTCTTGGCTCGCCCCGTAATAGACAAAACGCATTAGCGAAATTTTATCTTCATCCGTCCCGGACCAAGTCAGCCAATCCAACCAAGAGGCCGGATGTGCCAGCGCATAAAACAGGTTGTAAAACGCCATCGCGAGGCTTTGGAAAAACCAACCAATGCTCTGAAAAAACGCCATATCGGGGTGCCCCTGATTTGAGATGTCCGCAGTTTAGGGAGTGCACGACGTTTGTGCGCTGCCAAAGCTGCGAGATGGTGTCATCGGGCCGTTGCTGGCCCGATGTCTCGTGATGTGGAAATGCCGCCTTGGCGCAAAGGCCAAGGCGGCAAAGCGGCTTAGCCGCCCATGACGCGGTCACGCTGGGCGCGGTAGGCACCCTCGGAGCGCGAAATCCAGCTCGAGCTGTCGGCCATCGACTGGTTGTAGGATGCGCGAATACGATCATAGACATCGTCGCCGGCATACTCATCCATAGTCGCAACCGCAGCCGTACCCATGGCATCCCAAACGCTGTCTGGGAATTCAAGAACGGTCACGCCGCCAGCCTGCAAACGCTGAAGCGCTGCGCCGTTTTCGTTCATGAACTGGGACAGGTTCCACTGGTGAGCTTCGCCAGAGGCGATCTCAATGATCTTCTGGTGCTCAGGCGAGAGGCTCTCGAACACGTCGAGGTTTGTCGCTAGCGACAGGGCCGCACCCGGCTCGTGCATACCAGCGGTATAGTAGAACTTGGTGATCTCTTGGAAACCAGCCTTCTCATCGGCCCATGGACCGATCCACTCTGTGCCGTCGATCGCACCAGAGGCAAGCGCTTGGTACACTTCTGCGCCTGGAAGGTTCTGAACCGAAGCCCCCATACGACCAATAGTTTCGCCGCCCAGACCAGGCATACGGAATTTGAGGCCTTGGAAGCTCTCTGGGCCAGTCACTTCGTTGGCGAACCAACCACCAGCCTGTGGGCCAGTGTTACCCGCGAGGAAGGATTTCAGACCAAAGATCGAGCCAAGCTCGTCGTGGAACTCGTGACCACCGCCGTGGTAGTACCAGTTCATGATTTCCTGCGGGCTCATGCCGAAGGGAACCGATGTAAAGAACGCATAACCAGGATGCTGGTTAATCCAGTAGTAATCAGCACCGTGGTACATGTCGGCCTGACCAGATGTCACGGCGTCAAATACTTCGAATGCACCAACCAGTTCGCCTGCGGCCTTAAGGTCGATTGTGAGCGAGCCACCGGACATCGCTGTGATTGTATCAGCGGCGCGTTGTGCGGCGTCATGTACACCAGCAAGGCCACGGCCCCATGTGGTAACAAGTGTCAAAGTGCGGTTGCCCTGCGCATAAGCAGGTGCGGCCAATGTGGACGCAGCGGCAGCAGCCGTGCCGCCCATAGCAGATGTCTTCAGAAAAGAACGACGATCCATTTAGTATCCTCCCAAGGATAGTTCAAAAAAACCCAACCGATGAAAACGGTTTTTGGGCATTGCAAGTGCCTCGACCTTACTGCGGGTCAATCGCAAGCGATATACCGACTACTACGTATTTTGCGCAAACATCCTTGGATTTGGAACAAAGTATTAATCAATTACGCCAAATTCCTAAAAGACCTGCCGCAACCCTCTGGCCCCCATCAGCGATTCGCCGCTATTGATTCGGTCATGTTTCGTGCGGCCGCAAAAAACCTTCTCCTGACCTACCGGCAAAAGATCTTTCTTCTTGCCGCCCTGCCCCTCGTGCTGGCCGTTACCTTGATTGCCTTTGTCGTAGCAAACCAATCGCGCCAGCTTGCCGCGCGCGAAATTGCAGCACTCGAGCAACAATA
>JALZWD010000018.1 GCA_023300365.1 Flavimaricola sp.
GCGATGTCGGAGGCCGAGGTTGTGGCGGCGTTGACGGCCGGATGGAACGCGGTGGATGCGGATGCGGATGTTTTGGTGACCGGAGAGATGGGGATTGGCAATACCACCTCGGCGGCGGCGATTGGGGCGGCCTTGTTTGGCGGCGATGCGGCGGATTGGACCGGGCGCGGCACGGGCGTTGATGCGGCCGGATTGGAGCGCAAGACCGACGTTGTGGCCGCGGCCTTGGCGACCCACGCAGGGATTGCGGGGCTTGAGGTGTTGCGGTGTCTTGGTGGGCGCGAATTGGCGGCGATGGCGGGGGCGATTGCCGCAGCACGGCATCACCGCATTCCAGTCATTTTGGATGGCTTTATCTGTTGCGCGGCGGCGGCGACCTTGCAAGCGGAGGTTCCCGCAGCGTTGGATCATTGTGTTGCAGGCCATTTGAGCGACGAAGGGGCCCACAAACAAATGCTGGCGCAGATGGGCAAAGAGCCGCTTTTGGCGCTTGGGCTGCGGCTTGGGGAAGGGTCGGGGGCGGCGGTTGCGCTGGGTGTTTTGAAGGCGGCGGTTGCCTGTCATTCGGGCATGGCGACATTTGCGCAGGCTGGCGTCAGCGACGGCTAGTCTTTGACCGGGTCGCCGTTGTTGGGGGGCTTGTTTGGCTCTTGGGGGGTGGTGTCGGTTTTGCCGCGTGCTTTGTTGGTGCGTGCGAGGATCGCGGTTTCAAGATCGCTGTTGAGTTCGCGCGAGCGGGTGACGTATTCGGAATTGTTGGCGACAGAGATGCCCGGCTTCCATAGCTGGGCCAATTCGCGCATTGAGGCGCGGTCTGAGTGATAAAACGCCATCTCTGCTTCGGAGGCCTCGTAGCCGTTGAGCCCAAGGTTTTCGAGAGCATAGCGCCCGGCGCGCAGCGAACTGTCGAACATTTCGCGCACGATATCGTCGGCTCCGGCGCGGTAGAGTTGGTAGACGTGCACGCGGTCATAGGCGCGGGCGATGATGTGCAGGTCGGGGCGTTGTTTGCGGGCGTAGCGCACAAGGCGCAGGGCGGTGGCACGATCATCAAGGGCAACCACGAGGATGGTTGCGGTTTCAAGCCCGGCTGCGGCCAGCACATTTGGGCGGGAAGGATCGCCGAAAAACCCGCGTGTTCCGAATTGGCGCATTGTGGTGACGGCGTCGAGGTCGGCATCGAGCACCACGGTTGAGAACCCGGCCCCTTGGATCAGACGATTGACGACCTGACCAAAGCGGCCAATGCCCGCGATGATAACGGTGCCTTGTTCGGTGATGTCCTCTTCGGCGTCGGGGGAGGCTGCGGGCGCTATGCGTTTGCTGAGCTGTTCGTAGAGGATGAAAAAGAGGGGGGTGAGCAGCATCGAGAGCGCCACAATCAGCAAGAGGCGTTCGGCAAGGCCGGTGGGCAGCACGCCTTGGGCCAGCGAGAAGGAGACGAGGACAAAGCCAAATTCGCCTGCTTGGGCCAGACCAAGCGCAAAGAGCCAACGGTCGCGGCCGCGTAGTTTGAACAATGTGCCGAGGCCGTAGAGGATAAGGCCCTTGAGGATCATGAGCGCAAAGGTCAGGGCAAGAATTGTGACCGGGTCGCGCATCAGGGTGGCGAAACTGATTCCGGCGCCGACGGTGATGAAGAACAGGCCAAGCAGCAGCCCTTTGAACGGTTCGAGATCGCTTTCGATTTCGTGCCGGAACTCGGAGTTGGCAAGGACCATGCCGGCGAGAAATGTGCCAAGTGCGGGCGACAGGCCGACCATGCTCATGAGCACGGCCGTGCCGACGACGATGAGCAATGCGGTGGCGGTGTACATTTCGCGCAGGCGTGCGTGGTGGATATAGCGAAACACTGGGCGCGTCAGGTAGATGCCCGCGAGGATGACCGTGGCCACGGCGAGCATGGTGATGATGGTGACGCCCCATCCGGGCAGACCTTCGACGAGGGAGACAGAGTGGCTGAGGGTGTCTTCGTTTGCGGCGCGCACCATTGAGCCATCGGGCGCGATGGTGATGGCGTTTTCCCCAAGACTGAGCAGGGGGATCGCGGCGAGCATGGGGATAACGGCGATGTCTTGGGTGAGGAGCACCGAGAATGTCGAGCGGCCTCCGGGCGATTGCATCAACCCCTTTTCGGACAGGGTTTGCAGCACAATCGCGGTGGAGGACAAGGCGAGGATCATGCCAATGGCGAGAGCGGTTTGCCACGGCAGGCCAATCGCCATGGAGGCGGCCATCGTTGCGCCGAGGGTGAGCATGACTTGCAAGCCACCAAGGCCCATGAGGCGGTGGCGCATATCCCAAAGAGCGCGGGGCTCAAGCTCGAGGCCGATAAGAAAGAGCATCATCACCACGCCGAATTCCGCGAAATGTTGCAGCTCTTGGGTATGAGAGCCAATGGCGGGGATGAGGCCGAGGGCCATTCCGGCGACGAGGTAGCCAAGCACAGATCCAAGACCAAGGCGCGCGGCAAGCGGCACGGCAATCACGGCGGCGCAGAGATAGAGCGCGGTTTGGAGAAGGAAGCTGTCCATGGGGGTAGGTATGGGCCGCGGCGGTTAAGAAAACAATGCAGGTTTGGGCCACAATTATTTGTCTGAGCGGAATACGGTCGACCCGCAATTTAGCGGCGATCTGAGGATGAGGGAGGGTGTTGGATCAGACCGGAAGTGGGGCGTCGGATTTAAGTTGGTCCATCACGATTTGGGAGTGGACGCGGGCCACGGAAGCGTGGGCGAGGAGGACATCGTGGATCAGGCGATTGAGGGCGGCAAGATCGCGGGTCCAGATCCGCAGGAGGTAGTCGGCCTCGCCGGTCATGGTCCATGCGCTGACGATTTCTGGGCGGGACGCGGTGAGACGTGCGAAGGCGCGGCTGTGCTCGGCGCCATGTGTGCCAAGCTGAACCTGCACAAAGGCTTGGACTGTGAGCCCAAGTTTTTCGGGCGCGAGGTGGGCGGCGTAGTGGGTGATGTAGCCTTCGGCCTCGAGGCGCTGTTTGCGGCGGCCGATTTGGCTGGCGGAGAGATGCAGCGCATCGGCCAGTTCGGCGGTGGTGGCCTGAGCGTTGCGTTGGAGGCGGGCAAGCAGGCGTTCGTCGGTTTGATCTAGGGTCATGCGGATATTGTGCGCCTGCACTTGATTATTTGCAAGTTTGCCGCGCGCTGGG
>JALZWD010000019.1 GCA_023300365.1 Flavimaricola sp.
TGGGAATCGATTGGCGTGGCGGCTTTTTGTTGTCTTCTGTCACTTGGCCGCGCTGCACATAGGGGCCAAAGCGGCCTTTGAACACGCTAATGTCGTCGCCGTCGTCTTGGCCAAGCAATTTGCCCTCGGGGGGGATCGCGCTGGCCTCTTCTTCGGCGCTTAAGGGGGGGCCAAAGGGACGGGTGTATTTGCATTCAGGATAGTTGGAACAGCCGATAAACGCGCCGCCCGCCCGTGCTGTGCGCATGCTCAGCGTGCCGTTGCCACAGTTTTTACAAATACGCGGATCGCTGCCGTCCTCGTTGGGTGGAAACAGATGCGGCGTGAGAACTTCGTTAATTTTGTCGAGCACCTCACCAATGCGAAGATCGGCAGTTTCGGCAATCGCGGCGGAAAAATCGCGCCAGAACCGACCCAGCAGCTCTTTGTAATCGCCTTCACCGGCGCTCACTTTATCAAGCTGGTCTTCAAGGTCGGCCGTAAAATCATAGCCGACATAGCGTTTGAAATAATTGCTCAGGAAAACCGTGACCAAGCGCCCCTTGTCTTGGGGGATCAGGCGGTTTTTGTCTTTTTCAACATACCCACGGTCTTGGATCGTGGTCACAATGCTGGCGTAGGTTGAGGGGCGACCAATGCCCAGCTCTTCCATGCGTTTCACCAGCGTCGCCTCGGTATAGCGGGGCGGGGGCTGTGTGAAATGCTGTTCGGGGTTCACGCTGTTTTTGTCGGCGCTCTCGCCTTGGGACATCTGCGGCAAACGCTTGTCGTCGTCATCCACGACGGTGTCGTCCTTGCCCTCTTCATAGACCGCAAGAAAACCGTCAAACAGCATCACTTGCCCGGTGGCGCGCAGCATCACTTGGCCGTCATCGCTGCCGATATCGGCGGTGGTGCGCTCCATTTTCGCGCCCGACATCTGCGAGGCCAGCGTCCGCTTCCAAATCAGGTCATATAATTTGCGCTGGTCGGCATCCATGATCTTAAGATCATCAACGGCCTTGGACATCTCGGTGGGGCGCACACATTCGTGGGCCTCTTGGGCGTTCTTGGCTTTGTTTTTATAAATCCGCGGCTCGGCGGGAATATAGTCGGCGCCGTAACGATTGGTGATGGCGTTGCGCGCATCGGCCACGGCCTCGGGGGCCATGTCGATGCCGTCGGTCCGCATATAGGTGATGTGGCCGGCCTCGTACAAACGCTGGGCGGTCGACATACAGGCCCGCGCGCCCATGCCGAATTTACGGCTGGCCTCTTGTTGCAGGGTCGATGTCATGAACGGCGGAGAGGGGTTGCGCGAGGCGGGCTTGGCCTCGACGGATTGCACAGACAAATCGCGGCTGCTGATCGCTTGCACGGCCATTTCGGCGGCGGTGGCATCGGCAAGATCGAATTTATCAAGCTTTTTACCGGCCAACGTTGTCAGGCGGGCCTCAAAGGTTTGGCCGCGCGATGTGGTGAGCATGGCTTTGACGGACCAATATTCCTGATTGCGGAACACTTCGATTTCCATCTCGCGCTCAACGATCAACCGCAAGCATACCGATTGCACACGCCCCGCCGATTTGGCACCGGGCAGTTTGCGCCACAGCACGGGCGACAGGTTAAAGCCAACGAGGTAATCAAGCGCACGGCGGGCCAAATAGGCATCCACCAAAGGCTGGTCGACCTGCCGTGGGTTTTGCATCGCCTCGGTGACGGCGGTTTTGGTGATGGCGTTAAACACCACGCGGCTGACGGGCGTGTCTTTCTTGATCGCTTTGCGGGCGGTCAATGCCTCGGTCAGGTGCCAAGAGATCGCCTCGCCCTCGCGGTCGGGGTCGGTCGCGAGGATCAGTTCGGGGTCGGATTTTAATGCGTCAGTAATCGCCTTGAGGTGCTTTTTACTATCGCTCGCAACTTCCCATTTCATCTCAAATCCGTCGTCGGTATCGACCGATCCGTTCTTGGGAGGCAGGTCACGCACGTGGCCATATGAGGCCAAAACGGTGTAATCCGAGCCTAAATATTTGTTTATTGTCTTGGCCTTAGCCGGGGATTCTACAACAACAACAGGCATGGAAATCCTTTACTATGACGAACGCGTCAGGGTCGCGGCAAGATGTGGGGAGCGGCTCGAGTTTGTCAATGCAGGTTTAGGGGGAGCTTTTGGCAAAGCGAATAAAAGCCCGGTGAAGTCAGGTAATAAAGAGAGGATGTCAGGTAATAAATGCGGATAATAACCGATCTTTTTGATTAGGCTGGTGTGGGCCTAGTGGCACAACAATGTGATGACAATACGAAAACTTGGTGTCTGTGGCGGCAAATGCTTGGGGCCTTGCCACAGCACAGGCCCGGCCTTTGGGCCAGATCGTCGCAGGCGGTCGTGTTTTGCGCGGAGTTAACCCGCTTTGCTGAGCAACCCGCCCGGTTGGCGCAGGATCTGCCCTTCAAGCTCAAGGGTTACCAAAGCCGGGGCAATCTGATGGCTGGGTGCCTGAAGGTCGCGGATAAGTTGATCCTCGGCCACGGGGGAGGGGCCGAGCCGGGCAAGAATCTCTTGGTGAAGCGACGCGGTCTCGCGCCAGGTGCGGTGTGGCGCGGCCCCAGATTTGGTTTCGGTTACGGGTTCTGTTTCGGGGGGCGGGGCGGTTTGCCGTGCGGCGGCGATGTGCTCAAGGTCGTCGGCGGCACCGATATGCTCAATTACATCGGCGGCATCCCGCACCAAGATCGCCCCATCGCGCAACAACATATTGCATCCTGACGCGCGCCCATCAAACGGATGTCCGGGCACGGCCAAGACATCGCGCCCTTGATCCAAGGCATTGCGGGCGGTGATCAAACTGCCGGA
>JALZWD010000020.1 GCA_023300365.1 Flavimaricola sp.
TCAAGATGCAAACGCGCAACTTTTTCGTCCAGATGCTTGGGCAGGATATAAACACCGGGCTTATAGTCATCCCCCTTGGTCCAAAGCTCAATTTGCGCAAGCACTTGGTTGGTGAACGATGCCGACATGACAAACGAAGGGTGCCCCGTTGCATTGCCAAGGTTGAGCAACCGACCTTCGGACAAAAGGATCAAACGATTGCCCGATGGCATCTCGATCATATCCACTTGCTCTTTAATATTGGTCCACTTGTGGTTCTTAAGCGCCGCGACCTGAATTTCGTTATCGAAATGGCCAATGTTACCGACGATAGCCATGTCCTTCATCGCGCGCATATGCTCGATCCGGATCACATCCTTGTTGCCCGTCGTTGTGATAAAGATATCCGCGTCGGCCACGGCATCCTCAAGGCGAACCACCTCAAAACCATCCATCGCCGCTTGCAACGCACAAATCGGATCGACCTCGGTCACCTTCACGCGCGCACCCGCGCCGCTCAATGACGCGGCCGAACCTTTACCCACATCCCCATAGCCCATCACAACAGCAACCTTGCCTGCCATCATGGTGTCTGTCGCACGGCGAATGCCGTCAACAAGGCTCTCTTTACAGCCGTACTTGTTATCAAATTTTGATTTCGTCACACTGTCGTTCACGTTGATCGCGGGGAATGGCAACAATCCATCACGCTGCAGCTCGTACAAACGGTGCACACCAGTTGTCGTTTCCTCCGAAACGCCCAAGATTGCATCGCGTGTTTTGGCAAACCAACCCGGCGTTTGGGCGATACGCTTTTTGATCTGCGCTTTGATCACTTCTTCTTCTTCAGATGTCGGCACGGCCAAAACATCTTCACCCGCCTCCATGCGCGCACCCAGCAAAACATAAAGCGTCGCGTCACCGCCATCATCAAGGATCAGGTTCGCGCCCTCAGGAAACATGAATGACTTATCAAGATAGTCCCAATGCTCTTCTAGGCTCTGGCCCTTGATTGCAAAGACAGGCGTGCCGCCTTCGGCGATTGCTGCCGCGGCATGATCTTGGGTCGAGAAAATATTGCATGACGCCCAGCGCACATCGGCCCCCAACACCACCAGCGTCTCAATCAAGACGGCTGTTTGAATGGTCATATGAAGCGATCCAACAATGCGCGCGCCCTTAAGCGGCTTGCTGGCGCCGAATTCATCACGCAATGCCATCAAACCCGGCATTTCGGTCTCCGCAATATTAAGTTCTTTGCGGCCAAAGTCGGCCAGCGCGATATCCTTAACGACGTAATCTTGGGCCATTCTATATTCCTCGGTGCTTGGGTTTTCTTGGGGTTTTGGTCCGATACCACCAGAAACGCCATGGGACAATGCGACAGCCCGTCCTAACGGAATGTTGTAGATACCCAATTGACGACAGCTGGCACAACGCCGCAATACTGGAACACTATGAACAAATATAGGATGGCTGGCATGGCCCCTTCGCCGCGCGCGTGGCAACGCATGCTCTCTGGTCGCAGGCTTGATCTCCTCGACCCGACGCCCGTTGATATCGAAATCGAAGACATTGCCCATGGGCTGGCTTTCGTGGCCCGTTGGAATGGGCAAACCTCAGGCGACTATGCCTATTCGGTTGCGGAACATTCTTTGCTTGTCGAAAGGCTATTCAACCGGATTGCGCCAAATGCACCGATCAAATGGCAATTGGCCGCCTTGCTTCATGATGCCCCTGAATATGTCATCGGCGATATGATTTCCCCAGTCAAAGCCGCCGTTGGGCCGGGCTATGAGGTCCTCGACGAACGGCTTGTTGGGGCCATTCACCTGCGCTTTGGTCTCCCTGCCAAAGTTCCCGCTTCGGTCAAAAAACAAATCAAACGGGCCGACAAAATATCCGCATGGCTAGAGGCAACACAAATCGCCGGATTTACGGCCCAAGAGGCCGACAAAATTTTTGGAAAACAAAGCCAAGAACTTCTATCGGATATGGCCATCCGCCTACGGCCGCCAAAAGAGGTCCGTGATGACTTTACCGCTCGGTTTGGCGAACTGATCTCGCAAATCTAGACTGTCTTTTTGATGTGCTTGCGCACCCAGCACCTTCCGTTAAAGTCAACCTTCATGAATGAATTGAGCGACGCCATGACGATTGAAGTACGCGCAGCGACCAAAGATGATGCCGAGGCGCTCTCGGGTATCTTGAACGCGATTATCAACGCAGGTGGAACAACCGCCCACCAATCCCCTTTTGATGCCTCACGGATGCATCGCCACTATATCGCGCCAGACAATCTTGTGTGCTGTAGCGTTGCCGAGATTGACGGCCGTATTGCCGGGTTTCAAACATTAATGTGGCCCGATGAAATGGGCCAACCCTTTCCCAAAGGCTGGGCCGTTATCGCATCCTTCGTCAGCCTCGACGCCGCGGGGCAAGGTATCGGTCGTGCCCTCTTCGCCGCGACCAAGGCGTCAGCTCTCGCCGCAAGCGTTCACACCATTGATGCCACGATCCGCGCCGACAACTTAGGTGGGTTGGCATATTATCAAAGCCTCGGGTTCACTGATTACGATATTCTGCGCAACGTGCCCCTCAGAGACGGCAACCGGGTTGATCGCATTCGAAAAAAGTTGGCGATCACTTAGGGCTGCGTTTCGCCAATATCCGCTGCAATGTCCGGCGATGCATATTCAAACGACGGGCGGTCTCCGATACATTCCGATCGCAAAGTTCGTATACCCTTTGAATATGCTCCCACCGCACTCGGTCCGCACTCATTGGGTTTTCTGGCGGTGGCGGCAATTCTTCGTCACCGGCCAACAAGGCATTCATAATATCCCCGGCATCCGCAGGCTTGGAAAGGTAATCAGTCGCACCGATTTTAACCGCCGCCACTGCCGTCGCAATCGCGCCATATCCGGTAAGGACAACGACCCGGCAATCCGGACGCCGCTCTCGCAACACCTCAACAACATCCAGTCCGTTGCCATCACCCAAGCGCAGATCCACAACCGCATAGGCTGGCGGCCGCAAATGGGCGATCTCTCGGCCATCGGCCACGGTCGATGCCATCTCGACCGTAAAGCCGCGCTTTTCCATCGCTTTACCAAGTCGTTTCAGAAACGGTTCATCATCATCAACCAACAAAAGACTGGGGTCCGGGCCCAAATTTCTTTCGGATTTCGAAGCGCTGCTATCCATGGTGATGCTTTCTGTTAACCGTTATAAAGTTTAGCGCCCATTCCCTTTCGGTCAACGGCACCGCCTGCGATATTCAGTCGCAAACCATAGGGCTTGCAAGCGTCGGGTATTCGGCTTCCACTATGCGCGAAATTGGGGCCATTACCACGATGAACACTTTTGACATGCTCGGAGACGACGAACGCAGCAATTGGGTGCGCTTGCGAACGTTGGTAATATTGCGCTGGATTGCCATTGCTGGCCAAATTTTCGCAATCGCGGGCTCCATGCTCTTTTTTGATCTCCGGATCGAACTTGGTTTGGCCGCAGCCACAGTATCAACCTCGATCGTCGCCAACCTCCTTTCCACATTTCTCTATCCCAGAAACCGTCGCCTTACCGAACGTGAAGCATCGTTAATGCTGTTGTTTGACGTGCTGCAACTCGGCCTCTTGCTCTATATCACCGGAGGTCTCAACAATCCCTTTGCGGTACTGTTGCTCGCTCCCGTAACAATCGCCGCCACCGTACTTCACCTGCGCAGCACCATTTTGTTGGGTGTCGTCGCCATTTTGCTCGTTTCTATCTTGTCGTTCTTCAGCCTACCCCTCCAAAACGCGGCGGGTTTTGTCCTCAGATTGCCGACACTGTTTTTGTTTGGGTTCTGGCTCGCGTTGGTGACCAGCATTGCATTTTTGTCGATCTATGCGCGGCAAGTCACAACGGAAATTCACTCCATGCAAGACGCGCTTGTCGCGACACAAATGGCCTTGGCCCGCGAACAAAAACTTACCGACCTTGGCGGTGTGGTTGCCGCAACCGCCCACGAACTCGGCACCCCATTGGCCACCATAACCTTGGTCGCCTCCGAGCTGATGGATGAATTGACGGATCACGACGGCCTCCAAGAAGACGCAGCCCTCATTCGAGAACAGGCGCATCGGTGCCGTGATATTCTCCATTCGATGGGCCAAATGGGCAAAGAAGACCGCCACCTGCTGCGTGCCCTTATCCAAGCCGTGGTCCTCGAGGCCGCCGAACCCCACATGGCCCGCGGCAAGCAGGTCGAAATTTCCGCCAGACACAACGGCTCTGGTACCCCAAAACAGCCAACCGTGAACCGCGGACCCGAAATGGTGCATGGTCTGCGGAACCTTATTCAAAATGCCGTCGATTTTGCTCAGGAAAAGGTTTTGATTGATATTTCTTGGAACCAAGAGGCAATCACCGTTCGGATCGTTGACGATGGCTTTGGCTTTCCCCAATCGATGATTGGCATGATTGGCGATCCCTTCATGCGACGTCGTCGCCGAACATCGCAATCCAATCGCCCAGGTTACGAAGGGATGGGCCTTGGGCTTTTTATTGCCAAGACACTGCTCGAGCGGTCCGGCGCGGTCCTGACATTTGCAAACGGCGGCGGCCAAGAGGGGGGGCTTGGCGCAATCGTCGTTGTAGAATGGCCGCGCGCATCAATCGAATTTTTGAACGATGAAGGGCTGGGCGAGAACGCTCACATGCAATTTTGAAATTTTAACCTTCAGTTAACCTCAAAGGCGCACAAACAGCTTTGGGACAACGGAGTGATTTCGAGCATGACTTTCTTTCAGGGCTTGCCAGCACTTGCACTTTTCGTGTTGGTCGCGGTCTTCGCCGGCGCAATTATCCTAGGGTCCCATCTCTTTTTCGGATCTCCCGATAACAAGCGGCGCCGCAGTCTCGACAATCGACAGCCTGCCGAAACCAACGACGTTGTGTTCTTGTTTGA
>JALZWD010000021.1 GCA_023300365.1 Flavimaricola sp.
GTTTGCCGCGTTTGGAGATGTCCCACAGGACAGGGCGCAGAATTTTGTCGATATTGCGAAAATACCGCCGCTTATCCGCTTCTTGCGGCGCGTCGGGGTTAAACTTTAGGGCGCGCGCTTGGCCCGCCACATCAAAATACAGATCAACGCCACCTCTGTGCGGCTGCTCCACGGCGCCGACAAAATGCGCGCGTTCGCCCGCAGACAGGGCATCGCCATCGTTCGAGGCAATCGTTTCAATCACACGGTAGCGTTTGCCAAATCTAAGTTTGTCATGGGCAAAGACATCACACCCCCCAAGCACATGCGCCGTGGCAACAGCCAGCGGAATATCAAAGGTCTCTGAGACCGATATCACGCGCTCATGAGGGATGATGGCTCGGTCCATAAAACTCATTCCGCCGCCTTCTTGCCCACTGCAAAATCATCGGGAAACAACGTCAGCGCCGACATCACCGGATAGGGCGTAAACCCGCCCAGCGCACAAAGCGAGCCATCCTTCATCGTGTCGCACAGATCCGTCAAAAGCGGGATCGCATCCGCATCACCTTCGGCAATCCGGTCAATCGTCTCGACGCCGCGCACAGCACCAATCCGGCACGGCGTGCATTTGCCACAAGACTCAACGGCGCAAAACTCCATCGCAAACCGCGCCATGCCAAGCATATCGGCCGTGTCGTCAAACACCGTCAGGCCCGCATGGCCGATCAACCCGCCAGCCCCATCAAATTCCTCATAACCAAACGGCACATCAAACTGGTGCGGCGCGAAATACGCGCCCAAAGGTCCGCCCACTTGCACGGCCTTGACCGGGTTGCCCGTGCGCGTCCCCCCCGCCAGCGTATTGACAATTTCACCCAACGGCAGGCCAAAAGCGGTCTCAAACAGGCCGCCAAATTTCACATTTCCTGCAATCTGCAAGGGAATGGTGCCCTTCGAGCGCCCCAACCCAAAGTCGGCGTAATGCGCCGCGCCCTTTTCCATAATCACCGGCACCGTCGCCAGCGAGATCACGTTGTTCACAACCGTGGGCCGCCCGAGAAACCCCTCCAAAGCGGGCAGGGGCGGCTTGGCGCGCACAACGCCGCGCTTGCCCTCCAGCGAGTTCAAAAGCGAGGTCTCTTCGCCACAAACATAGGCCCCCGCACCCACACGGTTTTCCAAATGAAACGCACGCCCCGAGCCAAGCACATCATCGCCCAAAATGCCCGCCACGTTTGCGATCTCAATCGCGCGGTTGATGATGTTGATCGCATCCGGGTATTCGCTGCGCAGGTAAATATAGCCCTTGGTTGCCCCCACGGCCAAACCGGCAATCGCCATGCCCTCGATCAATGTAAAGGGGTCGCCTTCCATGATCATACGGTCGGCAAATGTGCCGCTGTCGCCCTCGTCGGCATTGCACACGATATACTTTTGCTCGGCCTGCGCCCCGTGCACCGTCTGCCACTTAATTCCCGTCGGAAAGCCCGCACCACCGCGCCCGCGCAACCCGCTGTCTGTCACTTGGGCCACGATATCCGCGCCCGACATTTCGGTGGCTTGTTTGAGCCCCACCAAACCGCCGTGTGCCGCGTAATCTTCCAAGTCGAGCGGATCAATCACGCCGCAGCGCTGAAACGTTAGCCGCGTCTGCGCCTTCATCCAATCCAGATCATCGACCAGCCCAAGCGCCTTGGGATGTGCGCCCAGATCATCAAACAACGCGGCCACATCGCTTGGTAACATCGGCCCAAAGCCAATCCGGCCTGCATCCGTGACAACCTCAACCAATGGCTCAAGCCAGATCATCCCGCGTGTGCCATTGCGCACCAATTCCACATCCACACCGCGCTTGGCGGCCTCGGCGATCACCGCATCGGCAACACGGTCGGCGCCAAGGGCCTTGGCCGCACTATCAAGGGGGACGTAAATTTTCATGCGCCCGCCTCCGTCAAAATCGCATCCAGCATCGCGCCGTCCACCGCGCCCACAACCGTGTCATCCACGATCACCGCCGGGCCGCAAGCACACAGCCCAAGGCAATACACCGGCTCAAGCGTCACCGCGCCATTGCTGGTGGTGCCGTGCCAATCCACGCCCAGCTTTGCCATGGCGGCCTCGGCCAATCCATTGCCACCCTGCGCCTGACAGGCCTCGGCGCGGCAAATCTTAATCACGGTTTTGCCTGCGGGCTCTTCGCGGAAATCATGATAAAACGACATCGTTCCGTGCACTTCGGCGCGGGTCACGCCATTGGCCTTGGCGATAATCTGCAACGCGGGTTCGGGGATAAATCCGTATTCGGCCTGAACCGCATGCAAAATGGGCAACATCGGCCCCTCAAGATGCGCGTGTGCGGTGCAAATCGCGGCAACGCGTTCGGCCAAATCGGCGGGTGTATTGGGCATTGGGGTCGCTCCGCGATACTATTCCCCCTCAGCAATACGCCGATCACACGGGTGTTCAATATCAATATCCCGTTAATTGATAGATTTTTTCTATCAAACTTCGGCCATTTTTCGCGCCGCCGCCAGCAATGCCGTCAGCACTGGCGTATAGGGCTCGCGGTAGGGGGCGATCAGGCCCACCGCATGCTGCGCGTCGGGCTTGCGGATTGGCAATGCGGCAAGCGACCCATCGCGCAACAAAACCTCCGCCGCCCGCTCGGGCAGGATCGTCGCCATGCCGCCGCGCATCACATGACTGCCCAGCACAATAATCGAGTCGCTCTCCACACGCGGCGCCACCTCAACCCCCGCCTCCGCAAGATGCCCGCCAATAATCCGGCGATTTTGCATCACTTGCGTCAGCAAACACAGCGGCACATCCGCCAAATCCGCCCAGTCAATACTGGCGCGCGCCGCCAGCGGATCATCCCCGCGCAGGATCAAAACATAGCGCTCAACATACATCGGCACCGAGACCACACGCCCCAAAGGCTCGTTGTCCAAATAGCTGATGCCCGCATCAATCTGCAGGTCTTCCAGCTGCTTGAGGATGGTGATCGAAGACGAGGAATGCACCGTGATATGCACATTGGGATGCGCCTTGATAAACCCCGACGTCAGCGCACTGACCACCGTCAACGCCGTTGGGATCGCCGCAATCCGCAGGTTCCCGGTCAGGCCACCCGCGCCGCCTTTGCCCGCCGCGCGCAGCTCTTCGCGCATCGTGCGCGCATCGCCTACGATCTGGCGCGCCCACTCAAGCGCACGGCTCCCCTCGGGGGTCAGCCCCTGAAACCGCGAGCCACGCAACACCAACATCACCCCCAATTGCTCCTCAAGCTGCCGGATACCCGCCGACAACGTCGGCTGCGTCACCCCCACCACCTCGGCGGCCCGGCCAAAATGCTTGGTCTGCGCAAGGGCCAAGAACATCTCAAGTTTGTCGATCATATCGGGCCTTTGTCAGCTTGGGCGGGCAAATGTCGCGGGCTAGGCACGCAAAAGGGCGCGAAGGGCGGCGATGTCTTGCTTTAAAACACCATGCATTTTGCCCGCCGCAATCTCAAGATTTACCTTCGCGCCCATGCCGCGCAAAATCTCGGCGCTGTGTTTGACACGTGCAATCGGGATAACCGGATCGTCGCGGTGGCACCCCATATGAATGGGCAGGCCGGTCAAATTTCCCGCATATTCAAACGTTTTGGGCGCATATCCATTAAGGGCCTCGCGCGGCGCACCGTCGCCCTCACCGACGCCCAACAAACCGCCCGACATCGCAACAACCCCGCCCCATGCGCAGGGATGCCGAGCGACATGTTCAAGCGCCAAACAAGCCCCTTGGCTAAACCCCGCCAGCACGATCTGATGCGGGCCAAATCCCCGTTCTTGCACAAGATCGGTGATCATTGTGAGGCGGCGCAACGCCGACCCAAGCCCCGGCGCGTTCATACAAAGCGGCGCAAGAAAGCTCTCGCCCCACCACGACTTGCCAGCCGCTTGCGGCGC
>JALZWD010000022.1 GCA_023300365.1 Flavimaricola sp.
AAGAATTTGAACGATGCATAGATCCGCTCTTTGCCGCCCCAGATGCCGATAATCAGGAACATCGGGATCAAGCCGGCCTCAAAGAACAGATAGAACAACACCAGATCAAGCGCCATGAACACGCCAAGCATCAGCGTCTCAAGCACCAAAAACGCGATCATATATTCCTTAACCCGCGTGTTCACATCCCAACAGGCGCCAATAACAATGGGCATCAAGAAGGTGGTGAGCATCACAAACAGGATCGAAATCCCATCAACGCCCATGCGGTAATGCAAGCCAAGCAGCCATTCACGCTCTTCAACCATCTGAAAGCCGGTGTCGGCGGGATTGAACTGCGCCAAAATAAACAGCGACACCACAAAGGTGAAAGCAGTGGTGGCCAGCGCCACCCATTTGGCATTGCGCTGAGCCGCCGCATCATCGCCGCGCAGGAACAGCGCCAGAATAGCGGCCCCCACAAGGGGGATAAAAGTGGTGAGCGAAAGAAGATTGCCCATTAGTTTGCCCCCCCGGCAAGTGTCATCCAAGTCAGCAGGACCGCAATCCCGATAACCATCGCAAAGACATAAGTGAACATATAGCCCGACTGAGCACGGCCAGCGAGACGCGTGAGCATCGGCACAAAGCCCATGGCCACACCATTGATCGAGCCGTCGATGACATTGCCATCCCCGCGCTTCCAAAGGAACCGGCCAAGCCACAACAAGGGGGCGACGATGATCGCGTTATAAATCTCGTCAAAGTACCATTTGTTGAGCAAAAAGTTGTACAAAGGCCGCTGGTTCTCGGCCAATTTGGCGGGCCAGTCGGGGCGGCGGATATACATCTGATAGGCCAGTGCCAGACCAAGGATCATCGCAACAAAGGGCGACACCTTGACCCACTTGGGCGCGCTATGGGCATCATCAATCACGTGGTTGTCAGCACCGATAAAGATCGCGCCATCGCCCGGATTGCCCCCAAAAGCAAAGTGATGTGCGTCGCCATGATCGCCCGCGTCGGCATGATCGCCCGCGTCGGCATGCGTCTCGTCGGCATGCGCATCGTCATCGCCATGCGCATCTGCGGCCATCGCCGTGCCTTCGGCGGCAGTATCATGTGCATCTTGGGTTGCCATATCCGAATGGGCATCATCGCTGTGATCATCCCCGTGGCTCTCTTCCGCATGCGCCTCGGGAATACCAAAGAAATCGGCCACATATTCGGATTTGCCAAAGAACGAATTATACCAAACCATGCCCGAGAACACCGCACCAAGCGCAAGCACACCCAGTGGGATCAACATCACAGTGGGGCTTTCGTGGGCGTGGTCATGGGTATGTTTGTCGCCGCGCGCCTCGCCATAGAAGGTGAGGAACATCAAACGCCAGCTGTAGAATGATGTCATAAATGCCGCGAGAACCAGCGCCCAAAAGGCGAACGGCGTCCCACCGGCCCAAGCGCTCTCAATCACTGCATCCTTGGACAAGAAGCCCGCAAACCCAAAGTATGTCAGCGGAATGCCCACACCCGTAATCGCCAGCGTGCCAATCATCATCGCCCAGAACGTATAGGGCAGCTTGTGGCGCAAACCGCCATAGTTCCGCATATCTTGCTCGTGGTGCATCCCGTGGATCACCGACCCGGCCCCAAGGAACAACATCGCCTTAAAGAAGGCATGCGTAAACAGGTGGAACATCGCAACCGAATAGACACCCACACCAGCGGCCACGAACATGTAACCAAGTTGCGAACAGGTGGAATATGCGATCACGCGCTTAATATCGTTTTGCACAAGGCCAACAGTGGCGGCAAAGAACGCAGTCGATGCGCCCAAGAACACGATGAACGATGTAGCGTTCGGCGCAAATTCCATAATCGGCGACATGCGGCAAACGAGGAAAACACCCGCCGTAACCATCGTCGCGGCGTGGATCAACGCCGACACAGGCGTCGGCCCTTCCATCGCGTCGGGCAACCACGTGTGCAAGATCAACTGCGCCGATTTACCCATCGCACCGATGAACAAAAGGAACGCAATGATCTCCATCACTGGCCAATCACGCCACAAGAACCGCAAGGTATCGTCGGCATGGGTTGGTACGGCGGCAAAGATATCGGCAAACTTGACGCTGTCGAAAATCAGATAGATCGCGAAAATACCAAGCGCAAAGCCAAAGTCACCCACACGGTTGACCACAAACGCCTTAATCGCAGCGGCATTGGCCGAGGGCTTTTTGTAATAAAAACCAATAAGAAGGTAAGAGGCCACGCCCACACCCTCCCAGCCAAAGAACATCTGGATCAGGTTGTCGGACGTCACCAGCATCAGCATCGCAAAGGTAAAGAACGACAAATACGCAAAGAACCGCGCCTTGTAATTCTCGCCCTCACCAAAATTCTCGTCATGGGCCATATAGCCAAACGAATACAGGTGAACGAGCGCCGAGACGGTGGTGATCACGATCAACATAATCGCCGTCAGACGGTCAAGGCGAATGGCCCAATCGGCGCTGAGCGTACCGCTCTCGATCCAGCGCAAGACGGTGATGCTTTCGGTCACGCCGTCATGGCCAAGGAACACGATCCACGACAAGAACGCGGCAAGGAACAACAGCCCCGTGGTCACCCACTGCGCCGCGGTTTCGCCAATGAACTTCCAGCCAAAGCCCGCGATAAGCGCGCCGACCAGAGGGGCAAAGAGGATGGTGGTTTCCATGTGCTTAGCCCTTCATCACATTGACGTCTTCGACATCAATTGTCCCGCGTGTGCGGAAGAAACAAACGAGGATCGCAAGGCCAATTGCGGCCTCTGCGGCGGCGACGGTCAGGACAAACAGTGTAAACACCTGCCCCACCAGATCGCCAAGAAAACTGGAGAAGGCGACAAGGTTGATGTTCACCGCGAGCAACATCAGCTCAACGGACATCAACATGATGATCACGTTCTTGCGGTTTACAAACAGGCCAAAGACGCCAATCACAAAAAGCGCCGCGGCGACGGTGAGATAATGTTCAATGCCGATCATGTCGTAGCCTTACCTAATTGGGCCCAGCAAACCTGCGGGCGGCAAAGTCTCGTGGAGACTTTGGCCGAAAATTTTCCTTGAAAATTTGCCATCACAACCCCTGCCCCGGCTTAATATCCTTAAGCTCCATCGCCTTGGCCGGATCACGCGACATCTGGTGCATCACGTTTTGGCGCTTGACGTTGGTGCGGTGGCGCAATGTCAGAACAATCGCGCCAATCATCGCCACAAGCAGGATCAGGCCCGCAAGCTGGAACAACATAATATAGCGATCATACAAAATCAGACCCAAAGCGGCGGTGTTCTCCGCGTCACCCTGCGGTGCAGCGAGGCGGTCCTCAAACCCGGCGGAATAGTCCCACACACCAAAGGCCAGCGCCAGTTGCATCAGGATAACCACCCCAATCAACAAGGCCAGCGGCATGTATTTCGCCATCTCGGCCTTGAGCTCGGCAAAGTCGATATCGAGCATCATCACCACAAACAAGAACAGCACCGCGACCGCGCCCACATAGACAATGATCAACAACATCGCGACGAATTCCGCGCCCAACAACACAAACAATCCCGCCGACGACAAGAACGCGAGGATCAGCCACAACACCGAATGCACCGGGTTGCGCGCCAGCACCGTCATCAGGCCGCCCACAAGGGTCGAGACCGCGAACAGATAGAATGTAAAGGCCGCTACTGTCATGGCGTTATCCTTGGTTTTCTTGCGCCGCGATGCGCTCTTCAAGCTTGTGCACCTTGGCGGCAAGCAGGTTCATCATCATCGACATGCTCTCGATTTTGGCGGCATTCGCCTCGGCGCCAAGCCCGCGCAAAACCGCAAGCTCACTGCGCATCGATTGCACGCGAAACCGCACGTCTTTAACCTGTTCGGATACAGGCGGATCAAGCAGTACAGTCATTCATCTTCGCTTTCTTGCATGGCCTCGGTGGCCAATTCCATTGCTTTTGCCAGTGCTGGCATGCCGCCGAACATCCCCGCTTGGGTGATTGTATCGGCAATCTCTTGGGCCGTGGCCCCGGCCCGAACCGCGTGGCGCACCGTGATGCGCACCTGCGCCTCGGCCTGTGCCCCCATGATCGTCAGCCCCATCAACGTCAGCAAAAGCCGCGTCTTGGCATCAAGACCCTCCGGGTTGCCGCCCTTGCCCATCATCGCTTCCATGGCCTCGGCCGACATCGTCGGCCACATCTTCTCAAGCCCCTGCGGGGTGAATTGCTCAAGCGCAGGGTTTGCCTGCTTGAGCCAATCCTGACCGGCCTTCATCATGGCCTCAAAGGGGTTGGGCGTGTCACTCATCGGTACGGCGCATCAATCTCAAGGTTACGGGCGATTTCGGCTTCCCAACG
>JALZWD010000023.1 GCA_023300365.1 Flavimaricola sp.
ATCTTGTTTTGGCGTCACGAACGCGGTCCGTCGCCACATATCACACGCAGGCTTTGCCATTGAACTGGCGTCAGGATCGGCCGGGTATTCCCCACCCCTTCCGACAAGGTTCGCGCCGAAAAAATACGATCCTCAAGCGCCGGATGAGACAAGAAATGTTGCACGATCGCTGGCAGCTCTCCCCCCTCTTTTTGCAGCCGCTCAAAAAAGGTCGCCAAGGCGGCGGGCGAAACATTCGAAGCCTCAAGAACCGCAGCGCCGTAAGCATCGGCGGCTGTCTCGGCGTCTTGGGTATATTCTGCCTGTATCATCCGTTCAGCCAAAAGCAACACAATCGCGCCACCCGCAAAATCACCAAACAACAATCCTAAAACACCAATTGACCCCGCAGACTGCAAGGCAATGCGCGTTGGATCACGCGCAACCACATGTCCGATCTCATGTGCGGTCACGGCGGCCACCTCCTCGGCGGTCTCCGCCGCCTCGATCAGCCCGCGAAACAAAACGATATGCCCACCCGGCAAGGCAAAGGCATTGACCATAGGGTGATCCAAAACATGCACCGTCAGCGGGGTTTCTAAATTTTCGGCATTCTGGGTCAGCACCTCGACCATCGCACCCAACGCCGCCTGCCCGTCAGGTTCCTCGCAAATGGCCACCCCCAATCCCGTCTCGCTCAATGCTCCGCGAATTTGGCCAAGCGTGGCGGCACCAAGCGCCGCCTCGCCTTCTGGCGGCAAAAAATCAGCTAAACGAGAAGCCAAGAACGGCACCAAAACGAATATCATCAAAGCAACAGACGCGACCGCCGCAAACGCCAGCCCGGCCAATTTTCCGCGGTGCACCACAGCAACCCGGCGGCCCAAGCGGTCCGCGCGTGTGCGTATCATATCAGCGTCAGTCGCAAGAACCTCAACACGCGCAGGATCGCCGCCAGCACGGCCCAACAACATACCATCTCCACCCGCTTGATCCGGCAAGTTGCGCAGATCATCATAGGCCCAAGCTTCGGGCGGGCGGCCCGGCGGTGTTACAATCAAAGCCCGCTTTTCATCGTCAAACGAAAGACCCACATCCTGCGCCACGGCCGTTTTGCCATCAACATAGATCCCACGGCCGCTAAATTTCGGCGGTTTGGCTCCAATCGAAATGATGGTCCGCTCTTGCTTGGGCCGCGCACCGCCGGGCCATGTCGGTGACAGGGTCTTGGTCATATCGCTGCCCCCAAATCCAAGGCTTCGGCAAACCCGCCAGCCTCATTGGCCGCATCTCGCCCTCTTTGACCCACCCTGCAAAATTCAGCCGAGCCCGTGACCTCAAGGGTATCCGCATAATGTCGCCATAGCGGCATGGTCACAAAGATATGCCGCAAACCGGACCAGAGCATAAAAACAAAGAAATAGCTGACCACCGCGCCCACAATCGCCATCCAAGCGCCAAACCCAATACGGCTTAGGTCTGTCGTAGGCCCCTCAACAAGGTAATTTACCAAGTTGGCAAGCCCCCCCAACATCAACAACGGAATCAACATCAAAATAGCCAACGCAATCGCCCCAAACACCACAATCCGTGCAACGACCAAAGCATTGGCCCCTGAGTTTAAACCAAGCCCCCCTGCACTCTTATGGCTGGCCATGATCCGCCACGCCGTGACCCGGTAGTAGAGTACAGATACCAGGACCAAAGGCACTGTCACCGCAAGTGCCCAAACAAGGGTTTCGGGCGTGAAATAAGAAAACCCAAGAGCAACCAACATCGCAACAACTGCGGCGATAACATAGCCAAACGGCGCCATCAGCATTGTCCATTGGCCGCCTTGTGTAATTCGGTGATCGCCAAAATAGCTTCGGTCGGATCGGTACTTTTCCAGCAGAAACGTCATACGCGGCCACAAAATCCCAAGCGACAAAATCGTGACGATTAAATAAATGATCGCGCGGCCCGCATACCCCCAAGCGCCTGGGGCCATACCAAACCGAATACCTCGCCACCGCGTGCGCGCCAAAACATATGACCGCGCCCGATAACGCGCAAAAAACCAAACAGGCACCAGCCCCACAAAACTTAGCACATAAGCAACGCCCGGGATGGCCCAGATCGACAGACTTGCGAACATCAACAGCAGGTTCACAACCCCCAACCAAAAGGCCAGTATGGAGACTGCAAGAAAGAAGCCCGCCAGTTTTTCCGACCCTACGCCGGTATATTCAACAGGTTGTCCACCGGGCCGAATGGCCGACCAATACCATCGCCGCAATCGCGTTTTGGCCCAAAACCTGTAAAAACCAAGGGTGATAAGCGTCCAAAAACCAGTGACCATTGCCAATTTGAACAGGCGCGCACGCTTGCCTACGAACGCGGTCTCGATGGTATCAGGTAAACCTGTTGTCACGCGGGAAACCTCGCGGTGCCATGCGCCCCGCACTGGCACGTTTGGCTGTATATTCGGCCAAATCAGTTTCCGTCCGCGTGCGTCCTGCGGGGTCAAGCCAGCTTAGGCCTTCTGACAAAGTAAAGGTTGTGGCATCCGACAGGCCGCCATCCTTAAATTTCTGCAACCGCACGCCTTTGCCTCGTCCCATTTCAGGCAGTTCCGTCATTGGGAAGACAAGGACTTTGCGATTTTCGCCCACGGTGGCCACATGATCACCCGTCGCAGGAATACAAACCAACGCGCGGTTGCCGTCCTTGACATTCAATGCTTGTTTGCCGCTGCGGGTTTGCGCAACCACATCGTCCTCGGGCACAATAAATCCGTCGCCGGCAGTCGATGCCAAAAGCAATTTGCCCCCCGGCTTGTGGATAAACAGCGCCACCAATTCCGCCTCATTGGGCAAGTCCACCATCAACCGCAACGGCTCGCCCATGCCACGCCCACCGGGCAGCGTCGAGCCTCCAATAGTATAAAAGCGTCCGTTCGAGCCAAAGGCCAAAAGCTTGTCCGTGGTCTCGGCGTGGAAGATATACTTACCCTTATCACCATCCTTAAACTTCAGCTCACGATTTAGGTCGATATGCCCCGTCATCGCACGGATCCAGCCCATCTCAGAACAGACAACCGTGATCGGCTCGCGCTCAATCATCGCCTCCATCGGAACTTCAGCAACATCACCGGCGTCGGCAAAGGTAGAACGTCGCGCGCCGCCCTCGCTATCGCGACCAAACTGTTTGCGGGTCTCGCGCAACTGCTCGGCAATGGCTTTCCACTGCACCTCTTCGCTCTCCAGCAGGTCTTCGATACCTGCCCGTTCCTCCATCAAAGCGTCGCGTTCTTGAAGGAGCTCCATCTCTTCAAGACGCCGCAACGACCTCAAGCGCATATTAAGGATCGCCTCAGCCTGCGCCTCGGTCAAGTTGGGATCTTCGCCCTCGGCAATCGTGCGCCCGTCTAGCGGCGAAATATAGGCCGCCTCGTCCACCGCCCGCACATGATCTTTCGACCAATCCTCAAACATCAAGGATTTCTTCGGCTCATCGTCAAACCGAATTATATCAATGACACGGTCAAGATTGAGGAAGGCGATGATAAAACCTTCTAACACCTCAAGCCGTTGGTCTATCTTTTCCAACCGATGTTGTGATCGCCGCAAAAGCACATCTTGACGGTGATCAAGGAACGCCCGCAGCACTTCCTTGAGCGAGCAAACCTTTGGCGTCAAACCATCGATCAGCACATTTAGGTTCAATGAAAACCGCGTCTCAAGATCGGAGTTGCGATACAGCATCCCCATCATAATTTCGGGATCGACAGTGCGCGAGCGCGGCTCAAGAACGATGCGGATGTCTTCGGCACTCTCATCGCGCACATCCGCCAGAAGCGGCACCTTCTTAACCTGAATAACCTCGGCCAAGCGCTCAATCAGTTTGGATTTCTGCACTTGATAGGGAATCTCTGTGACAACGATCTGCCACTGCCCCTTGCCCATGTCTTCCTTTTCCCACCGCGCCCTCAGGCGAAAGGCCCCCCGCCCCGTCCGGTAGGCCTCAAGGATATTTTCACGCGGCTCAACGATCACACCCCCTGTTGGGAAATCAGGGCCGGGGATATGCTCAATCAACGTCTCATCACGCGCGTTCGGCGCCTTGATAAGGTGCAAGCAAGCATCGAGCAATTCGTGCAAATTATGGGGCGGAATATTCGTCGCCATCCCAACGGCAATCCCGCTTGAGCCATTGGCCAATAAATTGGGGAAGGTTGCTGGAAGAACCGCGGGCTCTTGCAGCCGGCCATCATAATTGTCGCGAAAATCAACGGCGTTTTCCGACAGACCCTCAAGTAAGGCCTCGGCAAAAATCGTCAGACGCGCCTCGGTATACCTGCTCGCCGCCGGGTTATCGCCATCGATATTGCCAAAGTTACCCTGACCATCAACAAGCGGGTAGCGGACATTAAAATCCTGCGCCAATCGGGCCATCGCATCATAGATCGCGCCATCACCGTGAGGGTGGAAATCCCCCATGGTATCGCCGCTGATCTTGGCCGATTTGAGGAACCCGCCATTGGGCGAAAGTTTAAGCCGCGACATCGCATAAAGGATTCGCCGATGCACAGGTTTCAGGCCATCTCGGGCGTCCGGCAGGGCGCGATGCATGATCGTTGATAACGCATAGGTAAGGTACCGATCCCCAATTGCACTACGCAACGGCTCGGCGGCCTCTCCGTTCTCGGGCTCTATGTTGGGGTCATCGACCAGATCGTTCATACATCGTGTCTATGCTTCTAGGGCGTTGTCGTAAAGTCGGCTTTGCGCTCAGGTGTGGCTAATTTTCCCCGTCCGTGAACTAATTTTCTATATTAACATAGAAAAACAAATGGTTTCGACGCAAAAGTCGGACAGGTAACGCACGAGGGAATATCGCGATGATCAAGTTCATGATTGTTTGCTTTTTGATTTTGGGATGGGCTTTCTATGAAATGTCTGGCGGCTCCGAGTTCGAACCCGAACGACGGGCCGATGCTCAGCCGACTGAGGCCGAGCCTATTGTGGCGTCTGAGGTAGATCCCGTGGAAGTTGCACAGACGGCAAACGAGCCCGCACTCGCAGATCCTGAAGCGTCCACCGAAAATGTCGAAATCGCCCTGAGCGATCCAATCGTCACAGAGAGCGACGGCAGCATCCAGCAACGCCTCGCAACTGCTTTGGTAACCTCCGCCGTGACGGAAGTTGTCTTGGACAGCAATCTGGGCGCAAGCACCACCGAAGGGGTGTTGGCCGCCGTAGAGGACGTCACCAACGCCCTACCGCAAAACGTCGTGGCGATCGCAACTGAGACGGTTGTCGAAACGATTGTACCCGAGCCCTCCCCCGTCGATCTGCGCCGCGTGTCGGGATCGCGCGTCAACATGCGCAGCGGCCCAAGCACCGATTTCACCGTTCTCGACACTCTCGACGGCGGCACCGCCACCGAAGTGATCGAGCGTGACACAAACGGCTGGGTTCTGGTCCGCGTCCAAAACACTGGCCAAGAAGGCTGGATGGCCGAGCGCCTACTCGAACGCGTCAACGGTTAATATTTCACTTCTAAAGATTGCCCGGTTGCAAATCTTGGCACGCTTGGTCATCCCTTGGCCATGAAAAAATCCGTCCTAATTACTGGCTCCTCGTCTGGCCTTGGGCTCGATGCCGCCCTTGGCCTGCGCGAGCGCGGCTGGCGCGTCTTCGCCTCCTGCCGCAAACCTCAGGATTGCGAGGTGCTTCGCGCCCAAGGGTTCGACGCGCCGCTCCTCGATTATGCTGATCCCGCAAGCATCACCTCTGGCCTTGCCGAGGTTCTCGCGACAACTGGCGGCACGCTGGACGCTTTGTATAACAACGGGGCTTACGCCTGTCCCGGCCTTGTAGAAGACCTCCCCCGTGGCGCGTTAGAAGAAATATATCAAACCAACCTTTTTGGTGTGCACGACCTGACCCGCCAGGTCATCCCAGTCATGCGCGCCCAAGGCCATGGCCGCATCGTCAATTGCTCTTCAGTGCTAGGCTTGGTGACATTGCCGTGGCGCGGCGCCTACGTCTCAACCAAATTCGCGCTCGAGGGGCTTACGGATACCCTACGGATCGAAATGCGCGGCACAGGCATCGACATCATTTTGCTAGAGCCGGGCCCGATCACCTCAAAAATACGTGAAAACGCGATCCCTCACTTTGAAAAGTGGATTGATTGGGAAAACGCACATCGCCGCAATGACTACGAAACCTTGCGCGACAGGCTTTACACCGCCAGTGGCCCCGATCCATTTGAATTGCCCGCGTCTGCTTGCACCAAACGCCTGATCCATGCCTTTGAAAGCCGCCGGCCTCGCGCGCGCTACTATGTGACCAAACCCACATGGATCATGGGCAACCTGCGCCGAATTTTGCCAACCCGCGCGCTTGATTGGGTAATTTCCAAAGCCTAAAGCTGGCAATCGACACACAGCCTGCTACATCAACGCACAAGACAAAAGGAGTAGAGCCCATGCGCGATGATCCGTTCTTTATATTGGTCGTGATCGCTGTCCTGCTTGTGGCGGGCATTTTGCTATTTGGCATTGGTACATTTGGCAAAGGGGGCGACTTCAATCGCAAATATGCCAATAAAATCATGCGCTGGCGGATAGGCGCACAATTTGTCGCCGTTTGCCTGATCCTTGCCTACGTCTGGCTTGGCCGCGGCGCACAATAGGGAATTAAAACCATGGTCGTTCTGAACAAAATCTACACGCGCACAGGCGATGCTGGCGACACCGCGCTTGGCAATGGTGACCGCGTGGCCAAACATTCTCTACGCGTCTCGGCCTATGGAACGGTTGATGAAGTAAACGCCACCGTCGGCCTCGCCCGCCAGCACAGCACTGGCGACATGGACGCCCAACTTGCCATGATACAAAACGATTTGTTTGATCTTGGGGCCGACCTTTGTCGCCCCGAAATGTCCAAAGATGCCGAGGCCCCCTACCCTGTGTTGCGGATGGTTCAAGCCCAAGTAGATCGACTTGAGGCCGAGATTGACGCAATGAACGAGACACTCGATCCCTTGCGCAGCTTTATCTTGCCCGGTGGCAGCGCTTTGGCCGCACAAATGCACCTCTGCCGAACGGTCTCTCGCCGCGCGGAACGTCTGGTGGTGGAATTAGCCGCCCAAGATGAAGTAAACGCACCCGCCCTCAAATACCTCAACCGCTTGTCGGACTGGTTTTTTGTTGCCGGTCGCGTGGTCAATAACGGTGGCAAAGACGACATCCTCTGGGTGCCCGGCGCAAATCGCTAGCCCCAAATCCCCTTGCGAACAAGGTTTAGGCCCGCAATCGTCAAAACGATCAAGGTCATCCGCCGGAACCGCTCCTGATCCAACCTATCTTGCAGCTTAAACCCCAGCCACATCCCCAGAAACGACGGAACAACCAGCGCAAACGAAAACGGGATCGTCTCAGCATTCAGAACACCCGATTGCAAATGCCCAATCATCAATGCAATCGCCCCAACACCATAGATCACGCCCTGGGCCACCATTTGCCGCTCTTTGGCGGTGTTCATCGCCAACAGATATAAAACCGTCGGTGTGCCCCATGATCCGGTGATACCCCCCAAAATTCCCGCGATTATCGCAACACCAACGGAAAACCGGGTTCGCAAAGCCACGGGTATAATCGGCCGCCACCCCCAAAGTTGGATCAGGCAAAGCACCACAACCGGAATACCCAACATCAAAAACAGGGTCTGGCCGGGAATGATCCGCAAGAATTGCGCAGCGATCAGGATCACACAGCAAACGATTGCGATATACAGTCGAAAATCACGCAACGCCGCAAGGGCTTCGATCCAGCCAGCGCGCGCCACTTGCAACAGATTGGCGACAACAATCGGGACAACAATTCCCGCAACCACAATATGTGGCGGAAGAAATATCCCCATCCCCGAAATCATCACCAAGGGCTGCGCAAATCCAACCGCCCCCTTCACAAACCCACCCACAGCCGTAACCAAGGCCCCAAGAAAAAAGGCAAGCAACGTCACATCTGGCGGCAAGAAAAATTCCATATCATTCGAGCCTAACACAGGCTTTGACTAGGTTGCATCCATCATCAATGACGGGCAACAATCAAATCCATCGAGACACATTAGTATGTAAAATTAACAAAAATTGAATTATTGTTGCGCTGCAGCTGCAGAAGTCGTATTGCTGCACCTGCAAACGAACACTCCAAAAACGGCAGGACAAAAAGATGACGCAAGCCCCAATCCTCGACAATCTTTTGTCCCTAACCGCCACCGCAATTGAGCCCGTCACCAAAATCACCGACACAGCCACCGCGGCGCTACGCAATTTGGTCGCCGTGGATGGCCGGGTTTCAAATGCCAAAGTTGAGCAACATCAAACCGCCGCCCATGGGGTGGCTTGGCTGGCCACATATAAACAATCATTGGTCCAAATGCAGGATTGGGCCGAACGCTTACACGCCGAAGACAGCTTTGGCGAAATCGAACAACTGATCCTGCAAATCGCGTTCGGGGAATACCTTTGGCAAATCTACGGCGGCATCCCGATGAACCAAGGCGAAATACTGCGCCTTCAAGATATCGGCCTGAGCCAAGACGACATGCGCGCAATGATGACCCCGGCGGTTATGACATTAACCCAAAGTGGCAATACACAAGCCGCGAGAACGCGGTTGGTTGCATTGATGCAGGAGCGCGACGCCGAGATCACCGTGGGCAATCCGGGGCTTGATCCAGAGATGGAAATGGTGCGCCAGCAATTCCGCCGTTATGCCATCGAAAAAGTCGAGCCTTTCGCACATGACTGGCACCTCAAGGACGACTTGATCCCGATGCAAGTCATCGAAGAACTCGCCGAGATGGGGGTCTTTGGCCTGACCATTCCCGAAGACTTTGGCGGTTTTGGCATGTCAAAAACCGCGATGGCGGTCGTCAGCGAAGAACTCTCTCGCGGGTACATTGGGGTGGGCTCATTGGGGACGCGATCCGAGATTGCGGCCGAATTAATCCTTTGTGGCGGCACTGACGCGCAAAAAAAGAAATGGCTCCCGCAACTCGCCAGCGGCCAGACATTGCCAACGGCGGTATTCACCGAGCCAAACACAGGCTCCGATCTGGGCGCCTTACGAACGCGGGCAGTGCGGACTGGAGATAATTGGGAAATCACCGGCAACAAAACTTGGATCACGCACGCCGCGCGCACGCATGTCATGACGGTGCTGGCGCGGACCGACCCCGCATCGACGAATTATAAGGGTCTGAGCATGTTTCTAGCCGAAAAGACACCGGGCACGGACGACGATCCATTTCCAACCAAGGGCATGACCGGCGGAGAAATTGAGGTGCTGGGCTACCGGGGTATGAAAGAATATGAGCTGGGGTTCGATGGCTTTGCGGTTAAGGGTGAAAACCTGCTTGGCGGCGAAACCGGTCAGGGGTTCAAGCAATTGATGCAAACCTTCGAAAGCGCCCGCATTCAAACGGCGGCACGAGCGGTCGGGGTGGGGCAATCGGCCTTGGACGTGGCGATGCAATATGCACGGGATCGCAAACAGTTTGGCAAGGCTCTGATCGACTTTCCGCGGGTATCGGGCAAACTCGCGATGATGGCTGTCGAAATCATGATCGCGCGGCAGCTAACGTATTTTTCGGCACGCGAAAAAGACAGTGCGCGACGCTGTGATATTGAAGCAGGCATGGCAAAATTACTGGGTGCTCGGGTGGCTTGGGCTGCGGCCGACAATGGGCTGCAAATCCATGGCGGAAATGGGTTTGCCTTAGAATATAAAATCAGCCGAATTTTGTGCGATGCGCGAATTTTGAATATCTTCGAAGGGGCCGCCGAAATTCAGGCCCAAGTCATCGCAAGGCGACTTTTGGATTAAATATTTTGGCGTCCACGGCAGTAAATACTTCAAGACACTGAAAATGACGGCAAAACAACACCAAATGGATCCACACGCGTTCTCAAAATATCAGCGCTCCGGACCGTACCAAAGCACTGTTTACATATACGAAACAATAATTGTTCGAAATTCGGTATTGTTTCGCAATACCCAAAATTTGCCTTCCTCAAGAGCACGACCCAGAAATTGTCGAACCACCACCCGAATAAGTATTTGAGAGGAGCCAAAAATTCCCGCTTTGACGCTCGAGGGGCCGCGTGGCACTTCCAGGTGGGGAACAGGTATTGAGTAGCAAAACAATATCGGACAAAACCATGGGGTTTTCGCGGTAATAAGAATGCCCAAAGGCCCCGCCCGCGTTTGCCACGCGAATGAAATTTACCCTTTCAACGTTCCCGAAAATGACTTGTTCGGTTTGCGGAACATCTTCTGGCTCCAATCGCCCCAAACGCGCCCCAACCATAAGCCTCTGGGCCACGTTAAGCGCCGTATCCTCTTGATTCATATAAACTGAGATGCGTCCAAAGGCCGCGCCAAATTGCTCAGAGACCAACCGCTGACCGACAATGTCGAAATTGAGATCAGGCGCAGCAAGAATGAGGTTTTCAATTTTAAAAACTGACCTGGGGCTAAGCCCCTGCGCGCGGGTTTCAATAAGTAATTCGCGCAAGGCGCTTGTCGCAATGTCGGTGCCACGACTGTGGGCGACGATATGTATACGGTTCACATTTGGGTTTTGATAAAGCGACCGCATGAATTCTTTGAGATGGAAAATCGTAAATTCACCCGACTCGCGATCCGTGAAATAACCAGGCAGCCCGCCATGGCCCGATGGCCACGAATACAAGACTGGAACCATATTTCGCCCGGTATGATGCCACAAATCGGTCATCGAAAACACGCCATCCTCAAACGATGTGTTCACGCCGGGCACATGCAAGAGCACATCGCCAGTTTGAAGTGCTTGCAGTTGTCTCGTTATGCCGTCTTGGAGATCAGCAAGCGCACCATCATAGGCCGACCTGGCCTCGGGGACGACAACGGGGCGTCCATTTGAAATGCCAAATGGCAGCGGCGACGCGGGCAGTTGGCCTCGCTGTTCGACCGCTTTGATATTCAACGGATGTCCTGCTGCGTCTTGAGCGATCAAATCACCCCACGAGGTGTCAGCATCACCAATGCCAATCACAACCTCGCCGTAAGACACCGCACGCGCACGACCCGACCCATACGAGCCATCCTCGGACGGCGCACGATCAGTCACAAAAAACACTCGCGCATCTGTTGGGTCTGCCGTGGTTAAATTGGTTTGGTCGGGAAATCGGCTTAAACCGGTGCCAATAGAGGGCGCGCCAACAAGCAGTCTCTCATTTGAACACCCCGCGACAAGAGCCGCACCCGCCAACAAAAGCATACGGCGGCGCGTTGGTTGCACTTCCCGATCCGCAGGCGTCATTCCGCCAGACGCGCAGCCGATGCCGCCATCCAAGCCGTCAGTTGAAAGTCTTCCGGGTAATTTTTTACCGTCTAGCCTCTGCAATGGTTGCCCTCGAATGCTGAACCTTACTATGCTTCGACTTTACGTCTAACCGGGCGGCGCAATCTAGTCCAGAACGGAACGGGACCCGAGCATGACTACATTTTTACCGATTTTGTCATTGCTAGTTAGTGTCAGCTTTCTCTTGATGGCCCATGGGTTGTTGGGCACGCTACTGCCATTGCGGGGATTGATCGAAGGATTTTCTCCAACGGATCTGGGTGTTCTTGGTGCGGTTTATTTTCTTGGGTTTGGGCTTGGTACGATTGTTGGGCCGCGCGCAATCAGTCGCGTAGGCCACATTCGCACCTTTGCCGCGATGACCGCGTTGCTGTGTATTTCGGTGATGCTTCAGGCCATAACACACTCACCGCTTTTTTGGTGGATGTCGCGGGGTCTAACCGGTCTATGCCTCGCCTCGCTCTATGTTATTATCGAGAGTTGGTTGAATGCGCGGTCAACCAACAAAAACCGCGGACTCATTTTTTCGGTCTATACAGTGATCAACTTGGGTGTGATTACAATCGGTCAGCTTTTGACAGCAGTAGCCGATATTTCAAGCTTCACCTTGTTTGCCGTAGCGACCATTTTATTTGCTGCCTCCGCGGTGCCCGTATCAATGACCCGCACCCCAGCCCCGGGCCAGCCGCATCCGTGAATCTGCGCCTTGGATATCTCTACCGGTTATCACCCGTCGCGGTCTTTGGATCTTTTGCTGTGGGTTGGGCCAATGGCGCATTCTGGACGCTTGGCCCAATATTTGCCGAACGCGAAACTGGTAATGTCGCGATGGTGGCCATTTTCATGAGCGCCACAGTCGTTGCCGGGGCGGTCGGACAACTGCCGCTCGGACGCCTTTCCGACCGATTTGACCGGCGCTTGGTGATCATGATCGGATCGTTATTGTCTGCCCTTGCCGGGGTCGGCCACTTTTTCGCGGCCAAGTATATGGAGGCTGGAATTGTGCCCTGTGCCATTTTCTTTGGCCTCTTTGCACTGCCGCTTTATGCCCTGTGCGCATCTCACCTAAATGACCAAGTCGAAGAAGACGGTTATGTCGAGGCCGCAAGCGGACTACTCTTGCTGTATGCTGCTGGCGCGGTTGTCGGGCCGCTGGTCGCATCAATGTTGATGAACCGATACAGCGCCAATGTCTTGTTCTTGTTCACTGCCGGGGTGCATATGTGTCTGGTGATTTTTGCTCTGACCAGAATGTGCCTAAAGTCAGCCGATCCAAGCGACGACAAAATCGCATTCACGGATTCGCTGGTCTCAACCGCAACCACCGCCAACCTCGATCTCGTCGACGACGAAACCGAGACAAGGTTTGCACAGCCCGAAGGCGTCCGTGTTCACTAGACCCGCGCCCTAAATCGCTGTTGTTATTTGATAAACGGGCTAAGGATATCACGCGCGAGACAAAAGCCACGTTTGACCTTGTCGTCAGTGCCTTCAAAATCGCGATCCTCGTGCTCAATGATTATCGGGCCATCATACCCCACGCGATATAACTCACCAAAAAAGCTGCTCCAATTAACGTCCCCAAGGCCACACAAACGCGGGATCTGCCATCCCATGCCCGCCGAAAGGATGCCGCGTTCATAAAGGCCGTCGCGATCAATCATCAGGTCTTTGGCATGTACATGGGCAAAATGCCCGCCGAACTCGCGGATAAAACGGGTTTGGTCAATCATCTGTAGGATCAGATGCGATGGATCAAAATTCATCCCCACGCCCCCCCATGCCTCAAGGATACGCCGCCAAATCCGCGGGCTATAGGCGATGTTATGGCCGCCGGGCCATTCATCATTGGAAAAAAGCATCGGACAGTTTTCAAACGCCAATGTCACACCACTATCGGCCGCGTGTTTGACGATATCGGGAAAAATCTTCTCGGCGCGGGCCCAATTGTCGTCAAGGTTCAAGGCGCGGTCGCCGCCGACGAATGTGTTGACCACAGGCACACCCATAAGGCCCGCCGCCGTGATCACCTT
>JALZWD010000024.1 GCA_023300365.1 Flavimaricola sp.
CGACCCTAACCTTGGCAAGGTTATGCTCTACCCCTGAGCTACGCCCGCATCCGTTTCGTATCCGCGATCTATAAAGACTTGGCGCTGTCCGCAAGAGGAAAAAGCGTAAATCCGGATGGAAAATGCATGTTGTCCGCCCCACGAAGGTTTCCGTCGCTCGTGGGGCGGGGCACGCGTTTATTCCAACTCAACCAGCAGGTCTTTTGCGTCGATCTGTGCGCCGGCGGTGATATGCACGGCGGCGATCGTGCCGTCGCGGTCGGCGTGGATGCCGGTTTCCATCTTCATCGCCTCAATGGTGAGCAACAGGTCGCCTTGATTAACCTTGGCGCCCGCCACGGCCGCGACAGTGGCCACAACGCCGGGCATTGGTGCGCCGATGTGGTTGGCATTGCCATTCTCGGCCTTGGGGCGTTTGGCGCTGCTTGCGGCGACTTTGCGGTTGGGCACGCGGATGGTGCGTGGTTGGCCGTTTAGCTCAAAGAATACGCGTACTTCGCCGTCGTCGTTGGTTTCACCCACGGCTTGCAGACGGATTTCCAATGTCTTGCCGGGGTCGATTTCGGCGGTGATCTGCTCGCCGGGTTCCATGCCATAAAAGAACGTCCGTGTGGGCAGAGTGCGCACGGGGCCGTAGGTGTCGTGGCGATTGGCGTAATCGGTAAAGACTTTGGGGTACATCAGATAGCCGTTTAGGTCTTCGTCATCGATGTCTTGTCCAAGATCCTTGGCCAATTGTTTGCGAACGGCTTCGATATCGACGGGCTTGAGGCTTTTGCCGGGACGTTCAGTCGAGGCTTTTTCGCCCTTAAGGATCTTTTTCTGGATCGCCTTGGGCCAGCCGCCGGGGGGTTGGCCCAGGTTGCCTTTCATCATGTCGATGACGCTGTCGGGGAAGACAACATCGGTGTTTTTGTCCTCAACCTCATCGCGGCTGAGGTTTTGGCTGACCATCATCAGGGCCATGTCGCCGACAACCTTGGACGAGGGCGTGACTTTGACGATATCGCCAAACATGTCGTTCACATCCGCATAGGTTTGCGCGACCTCGTGCCAGCGTTCTTCAAGACCAAGCGAGCGTGCTTGGGCTTTAAGGTTGGTGAACTGCCCACCGGGCATTTCGTGCAGATATACCTCGGAGGCGGGGGCCTGAAGGCCACTTTCGAAGGCGGCGTAATGTTCGCGGACCTGTTCCCAATAATTGCTGATCTCGCGAATGGTGCCGACATCGAGGCCTGTGTCGCGGTCGGTGCGCGCGAGCGCCTCGACGATGGTGCCCAAGGTCGGCTGGGAGGTGTTGCCAGACAGGGCATCCATGGCCGCATCAACCGCATCAATCCCTGCCGCCGAGGCGGCCATGATCGTGGCGATGGCGCCGCCAGCGGTATCGTGAGTGTGGAAGTGGATTGGCAAATCCGTCTCTTCTTTCAATGCCTTAACGAGCATTGTTGCAGCGGCAGGTTTCATCAGCCCGGCCATATCTTTGAGGCCAAGCACATGCGCGCCTGCGGCCTCAAGCTGTTTGGCCATGCCAACGTAATACTTGAGGTCATACTTGGACCGGGCGGGATCATTCAGATCGCCTGTGTAACAGATCGTGCCCTCACAGACCTTTTCCGCCTCAACCACCGCGTCCATTGCCACACGCATGTTTTCAACCCAATTGAGGCTGTCGAAGACACGGAAAACGTCAACGCCGGATTTGGCCGCGCGGGCCACAAAGCTTTGGACCACGTTGTCGGGATAGTTGGTGTAGCCCACGCCATTGGATGCACGCAGCAACATTTGCGTCATGATATTGGGCATGGTGCGGCGGATATCGCGCAGGCGTTGCCATGGGCATTCCTGCAAGAAACGGTAGGCCACGTCAAAGGTGGCGCCGCCCCAGCATTCGACCGAAAAAAGACCCGGCATTTGCGCGGCATAGGTTGGGGCCACACGCACCATATCAATTGAGCGCATGCGGGTGGCGAGCAAGGATTGGTGTCCATCGCGCATGGTGGTGTCGGTGATCAGCAGGTGTTTTTGCGCTTTCATCCAATCGGCGACGGCCTTGGGGCCTTTTTCGTCAAGGATTTGGCGCGTGCCAGCGGGGGCATCATCGGCAATCTGGACCGGCGCGCGGGGGGTCTTTAGCCCTTCGATTGGCATTGCGCGGCCTTCGGTTTCGGGATGTCCGTTCACCGTGATGTCGGCCACGTAGGTGAGGATTTTGGTGGCGCGGTCGCGGCGTTTTTTGAAGTCAAAAAGCTCGGGCGTCTCGTCGATGAATTTGGTGTGGTATTCATAGTTGAGGAATGTCGGGTGCTTGAGCAGGTTTTCGACAAAGGCAATGTTGGTTGAAACGCCGCGAATTCGAAACTCGCGTAGGGCGCGGTCCATGCGTTTGATTGCCGCCTCTGGGGTTGGGGCCCATGCGGTGACTTTCTCAAGCAAACTGTCGTAATAACGGGTGATCACAGCGCCCGAATAGGCGGTGCCGCCGTCCAGACGGATGCCCATGCCCGTGGCCGAGCGGTAGGTTTGGATGCGGCCATAATCGGGGATAAAGTTGTTGGAGGGGTCTTCGGTGGTGACGCGGGTTTGCAAGGCGTGGCCGTCAAGTTTGACGTCGTATTGCGATGCACAGCCCGTGGCCTCGACCAGCGATTTGCCTTCTGCGATTTTGATCTGGGCCTGAACGATATCAATTCCGGTGACTTCTTCTGTCACGGTATGCTCGACCTGAACCCTTGGGTTGACCTCGATAAAGAAGAAATCACCGGAATCCATATCCATCAGGAATTCAACGGTGCCTGCGCATTCGTAATTAACGTGTTCGCAGATTTTCTTGCCCAAATTACAGAGCTGCTCGCGCTGTGTGCCCGACAAATAGGGGGCGGGCGCGCGTTCGACGACCTTTTGGTTGCGGCGCTGGACCGAACAGTCGCGTTCCCAGAGGTGGTAAATTTGGCCGTGGGTGTCCCCAAGGATCTGCACCTCGACGTGGCGGGCGCGGATGATCATTTTCTCAAGATACCCTTCGCCATTGCCAAAGGCGGCCTCGGCCTCGCGGCGGCCCTCAAGGACCTTTTCTTCAAGTTCGTCTTCCGAGTTGATCGGCCGCATGCCACGACCGCCACCGCCCCATGATGCCTTGAGCATCAAAGGATAACCGACGTCTTTGGCCTGTTTTTTGACCAATGCCATATCGTCGCCCAACACGTCGGTGGCGGGGATGACCGGCACGCCGGCCGCAATCGCGACTTGGCGGGCGCTGGCTTTGTCGCCCAACTCGCGCATCGTTTTGGCCTTGGGTCCGATGAACGTGATGCCCGCCGCGTCGCAGGCATCGACGAATTCGGGGTTTTCCGACAGCAGGCCATAACCGGGGTGGATGGC
>JALZWD010000025.1 GCA_023300365.1 Flavimaricola sp.
ATTGTCATATCTGTCTCATCCTCATACTTCGCTCCGAGCGGCCCCTTGCCGCCGAAGTCCCAAGTAGAACGCGCGCCCCCTCAGGTTCCGTCGAACTATTTTGAAAAACATTCCGCATACGCTTGCCCCCAAGGGCCGCACCGCTACTCTATCCCCATGGATAAAACCGCAATTCGCGACGCAGCCACGGTTATTGTACTGCGCAATCGCACCACAGATCCCGCCGTGCTCATGGGCCAGCGTGGGGCCAATGCCGCCTTTATGCCCGGCAAGTTCGTGTTCCCCGGCGGCGCCGTCGACGACAACGACGCCACAGTGCCCCTCGCCACATCTCTTAGCCACGTAGACACCGCCAGACTTACCCTCCAAAGCACACGCGCCCCCAACGCCCTCGCTGCCGCCGCGATCCGCGAACTATGGGAAGAAACCGGCCAAATCCTCGGGGCATGCGACAATTGGCACAACGCCCCACAAGGGTGGCGCGGCTTTGCGGCCTCGGGCCATGCCCCCGCTGCCGCTGATCTGCATTATGTGTTCCGCGCCATCACACCCACAGGCCGCCCCCGCCGCTTTGACGCGCGGTTCTTTCTGGCCCAAGCAGACGACCTCGCCTCTGATCCAGACGATTTCTCCCGCGCCGAGGACGAACTAAGCCACCTACAATGGATCCCGCTGCCCCGCGCCCGCGACTTTGACCTGCCCTTTATTACCCAAGTCGTGCTTGCCGAGGTTGCTCGCAACATCAACACACCCGGCCCACCCCACGATGTGCCCTTCATCCGCAACAACGACGAATACAATCTCATCCAGCGCCTCGATGGCCAAAGCCCTCTTGATCTGCCCTAGGTTCCCAAAACCAGCACCGCGACACTCACACTCAAAATCACCAGCCCGATCCCCTCACGCCGCGACAAACGTTCGCCAAAAAACAACCAGCCGCCCAGCACCACAAACGCCAACTCCACCTGCCCCAAGGCCTTCACATAGGCCGCCGTCTGCAAGGCAAAGGCGGTAAACCAGCCAAGCGACCCCAACAGCGACATTATCCCAACCAGCCCCGCAATCCGCCATGCGCCCAAAACACGGCCAATCTCGCCCCGGTCCCGCACGCCCAGCCACAGGGCCATCAAAATCAGCTGCAAAGACGTGGCAAACCCCAGCGTCACCGCACCGCGCAGCAACGCATCCCCAAAAGGCAGCGCCAAAACCGCGCCCCGATAAGTCACCGCCGACACCGCAAAAAGCAGGCCCGCCAACAGGCCAAGCCCCGCCGCGCGGTTCAACACCCTCACATACCACCGCCCCTCGGCTTGTGGCGGATCCGACAGCAACAACACCGCCACAATCCCCGTCAGGATCGCAAGCAAGCCCCAACCCGATGCCCCCTCGCCCAACAAAACAAGGCCAACCGCGACGCTCAGGATCACTTCGGTTTTAATCAACGCCACGCCCACCGCAAAATTACGCTGCGCAAACAGGCTCACCAAACAAACCGTCGCCACGATCTGCGCCACGCTGCCCGCCACCAAAAACGCCCAGAATGTCGGATTGGTCTCAGGCCACCCTTGCCCGCTTATGCGCGCATACATCACCGCCAAAATCACAACGAACGGGGCCGAATACAAAAACCGCGCAAATGTCGCCCCCACAGAGGTCAACCGCGTCGCCTTAAGCTGTTTTTGCAACCCGAACCGGATCGCTTGCGCCAAGGCCGCCCCAATCGTGATCGGTATCCACCACTCCATCAGGGCTTTGGATCCGGGTTTTCCGTATGCCCATCCACCGCAATGACCTGCCCCGACACAACCCGTGCTGCGTCCGAGCCCAAAAACACCGCCATATCGGCAATGTCTTGCGCCGTCACAAAGGTCCGCATCGAGGTGCCGCTGGCATAGCCCTCATAAACCTGATCTCGCGTCATCCCCTTGGCCGCGGCCTCGCGTTCCAACACGCCCTCCATCCGCGGCCCCTCAACCGCCCCCGGCGCAATCGCATTGGCCCGGATGCCATACGGCCCCAATTCCATCGCCAAGGTTTTCATCAAACCGATAATCCCCCACTTCGCCGCCGCATAAGGCGCACGGTTAGGATAGCCATAAAGCCCCGCCGTCGATGTGGTAAAAATCATCGCCCCCCGGCCTTGGGCCTTCATCACAGGGGCCGCATATTTCGCCGCCAGAAACGCTCCCTCAAGGTTCACCGCCACGCATTTTTGCCAGTCCGCCAATTGCACATCTTCAATCTGCGCCGTTGGCCCCGCAATCCCCGCATTGGCACAAAGCACATCAATTGCGCCCCATTCCGATTTGATTTCGCTAAATAATTTCGAAACTGCGCCCTCATTCGACGCATCCACAACAGAGGCCCGCCAAGGCACATCTGTCACATCTTCAACATCCGTCACCCAAACATCATGCCCCGCATCTGCAAACCCCCGCGCCATCGCAAGCCCAATACCTGCCCCGCCTGCAGTGATCAAAACACGGCTCATCTCACACCCACAGCCGCACCCGCACCTTGCGGCTTGGGCAGGTCCGCATGCGCCGCCGCCACCTTGCCCAAGGCCCGCGCCACCTCTTCGCTCGGGGTGCTGGCCTTGCGCGTCTCCAAACTCACATGGATCAACATATGCTCGCCCGTGGCCAGTAGCCGCGCGCCCTCATACATCGCATGAAACAGATGCAGCTTCTTGCCCTCGCCCAACATCACCTGCGTGGTCACCCGGATCTTGGCCCCGGCATGCACCTCGTCGATATGCC
>JALZWD010000026.1 GCA_023300365.1 Flavimaricola sp.
ATTGGCGCAACTGCGCGATCTGGCCGAAACCGCGCTGGCGGGGCCTGTCGAGGACGGTACAACGATCGCCATCACCCGTGAAATCGTAAACCCAAACGAACGTATCGCGCGGCTGACCGAATGGCTTGAGACCAACCCATTCCCCGCGTCAATCTCGTGGGAATGGACCGGCGACCAAGAGGATCAAGCCGAGTCTGGGGCGTTTCTTCAACAGGCGTTCATGGGCGCGCTTGGGCTGATGTTCATCATCCTGTTGGCGCAGTTTAACTCGGTTTATAATGCTGTGTTGGTTCTCCTTGCGGTGGTTCTGTCAACGGCTGGTGTGCTTTGGGGGATGCTCTATTGGGAGCAGCCCTTCTCAATCATCATGACGGGCACAGGCATCGTGGCGCTTGCGGGGATTGTGGTGAACAACAACATCGTGCTGATTGATACCTATCAAGAGTATTCGGCCTATATGCCCCGCGCTGAGGCGGTGGCCCGTACGGCCCAAGACCGTATTCGCCCGGTGTTGCTCACGACGATTACCACGATGGCGGGTCTTGCGCCGATGATGCTCGGCCTGTCGCTGAACTTTCTTGATGGCGGCTATACCATCGACAGCCCCACCGCCCTTTGGTGGAAGCAATTGGCGACGGCGGTTGTCTTTGGCCTTGGGATTGCGACGATGCTGACGCTGGTGTTTACGCCCGCGATGTTGGCGTTGCGGATTTGGGCGACGACTTATGTGATGTTGGCCTCCCGGCTATTGGCCAAACTATCACTTGGCCGGGCCAGCGCTTATGCCCGCGATTGGTCGGTTACACGTCAGGCAGGGCGGATCAAATCACCTGAGTTGATCTGGATGGACGAAGATGAATTGGACGACAGCCCCCTCATTCTTGGGACGCCGGCACCGACGCTGCGCGCGGCCGAATAATCAATGGCGCCGTCGCGCTTAGGCGGCGGCTTCATCCTCAACCTGACGGTTCCAAAGGTGCGCATAACGCCCATCGCGTGCCAGCAGGTCGTCGTGTGTGCCTTGCTCAACGATGATGCCGTCTTCGAGCACGACAATCCTGTCGGCATCCGCGATGGTGCTGAGGCGGTGGGCGATGGTCACGACAGTACGCCCCTGCCCCATCGCCTTGAGCTCGGTCTGGATTTCTCTTTCCGTCTCGGTATCAAGCGCGCTTGTTGCTTCGTCCAACAACAGTATTGGCGGGTTCTTGAGCAAGGTGCGTGCAATCCCGACGCGCTGCTTTTCGCCACCAGATAGTTTAAGCCCACGCTCACCCACGGTTGTTTCATAGCCATCGGGCAATGAGCTGATGAAGTCGTGCACTCGCGCCGCCTTGGCTGCGGCTTCAATCTGGGATTGGGTGGCCCCCGCACGACCATAGCCAATGTTATACCGCACAGTATCATTGAACAGCACCGTATCCTGCGGCACCACGCCAATTTGCGCATGCAGGCTTTCTTGGGTTACGTCGCGCACATCTTGGCCATCAATCGTAAGCGCGCCATCTGTGACATCATAAAACCGGAACAACAGCCGTCCGATGGTGGATTTGCCCGAGCCACTGGACCCCACGATTGCCACGGTTTGCCCTTTGGGTACATCAAGGGTTATGCCGCGCAAGATCGGCCGGGCCGCGTCATAGCCGAAATGCACGCCCTCAAGGCGCAGATGACCACCTTGCACATTCAGAACCTTAGCGTCCGGCTTATCAACAACTTCGGCAGGCTGTTCTAACAATTCGAACATGTCGCCCATATCAATAAGGGCTTGGCGGATTTCGCGGTAGACCGTGCCCAGGAAATTGAGGGGCATGGTAATCTGGATCATATAGGCATTGACCATGACAAAATCGCCAACGGTCAAGGCGCCATTTTGCACGCCCATTGCGGCCAGAACCATCACAATGACCAACCCGGATGTGATCAAGAAAGATTGGCCGAAATTCAAAAATGCGAGGGAATAGTTGGTTTTGACGGCGGCCTCGGCATAGGCCTTCATCGCAGTGTCATACCGATCAGCCTCGCGCTTTTCGGCGCCAAAATATTTTACAGTCTCAAAGTTGAGCAGACTATCGATGGCTTTTTGGTTGGCATCGGTATCTTGTTCATTCATCACCTTGCGGATTTTCACCCGCCACTCAGTGACCGCGAATGTGAACCAGATATAAAATCCTATGGTGACAAAAACGACGGCGAGGTAGCTGAAATCAAAGAGATAAAACAATATCCTGATGCCCGCTGCTCGGCACGGCTTTCCTCAAGGATCGCACGACGCGATACAACAATGTTGCCACGACGACGATCCATCTTAAGGATCTGGAACGGCTGCTTAAGGCCCATAAGCGGACCCGCATCGCGCACAGGGCGCACGTCTACTTGGCTGCCCGGAAGGAATGCAACAGCACCACCCAGATCAACAGTAAAGCCGCCTTTAACGCGGCCAAAGATGGCACCGTCAACACGCTCTTCGTCTGCATAGGCCTTCTCAAGACGGTCCCATGCCTCTTCGCGGCGGGCCATTTCACGGCTGATAACGGCTTCGCCACGGGCGTTCTCTACCTGACGGAGGAACACCTCAACCTCGGCACCAACCTCAAGGTTGGCTTCTTCGCCGGGTTCTGCAAATTCTTTAAGATCGATGCGGCCTTCCATTTTATAGCCGACGTCGATGATGGCTTGGCCCGCTTCTACAGCGATAACTTTGCCTTTTACGACAGACCCTTCCGAGGGTGTGTCCATTTCAAAGCTCTCGTTCAAAAGGGCTTCGAAGTCTTCCATTGTTGCGTTCTGAGTCAAGTTCTAGGTTTCCTATACATGGTTTATTCGGGCCACGCGGTTGTCTCCGCCGGTCTTTGGATGATTGCCCACTTTTGGTGGGACAGATTTCAGTTGGTCGCAAGCACCCCCGCAAACGTAAAAACAACAGGGCCGGCAAAACCGACCCCGCTCAAATCTCACGTCCGCGCCTGTCTCGACACTTCGACAGGGGCGCGTATAGGCCAAGAAATAACGTTAGGCAAGTGGCCCTGCCCTGTCAGCACGCGCCCAAATACGGCCAAACCATGGCCGCCTGCCCCACTCTTGCCACCACATTCTCAATGTTTCCATTTTCGAAACAGAATGCTGCCGCTTCCGCCGATTACCCCTTTCCTAAGCCTCAGCAAGAGGCACTTACGAGGGGCACACGACATGAAACACAGCATTCTTATTATGATGTTCGGGCAATCCAACGCCGACGCGCACAATGCGGGTCCGTGTATCTTGTCGCCCTATCTCGACAATCCGGCCGTGGTTGTTCCCAACGATGGGCGCGGTTTTCAGGGGCTTCGTGGCCTTGATCGCGCCAAACCGATCACAGGCTTTGTTCCCTCATACGATCCCAAATGCAAAATCCAATCCATCGGTGCCGCCGCCGGCGCAAGTCTGATGTCCAACACGACGGGCAACAATCTAGGCCGCACGATTGTCCGCTCCGCGGCGCGCGGTGGGCGCCCCATGCACGGCCACTTCAGCCAAGACCGCCATCTTGAGGGTATTCACCTCGACGGCCATGGCAAACGTTCGTACCTATTCGAAAGCTTCGTCGAAGATGTCCGCCAAATGCAGATCGCCGCTGCCGCCGATGGAATGCCGATCAAGCACATTTATATCCCGTTCTTCCACGGCGAGGCCGACCGCTCCATGGACCGCCACCTCTACCAAGCCCACCTCGAAACTCTTATGGACGAGATCGACGCCGAAATGGCCGCCCTTGATCTTGGCACAGACTGGTTGCTGACACAGCCCTCTGGCACGGGTCTTGGCTATAACGGCAATGGTTGGGGCAACCGCCTTTGCCTCATGGATATCGCCAACGCCCGCAAAAACGCGCACCTCGCCGCCGCTAACTATGGCTACGCGCTGCACGACAACGTGCATCTGTCGGCAAATTCCAAAGGCCTAATTGGCGAATTCCTCGGCCACCAAATCGCCGCCCTCGAGGCAGGCCACAAGATCACCACAACCCAAGTTTCGGATATCGCCATCACTGGCAACATCGTCGACATCTATTTCAAAGGGCCTCACAAACTTATCCTTGACGAAACACGCTTCCCTGCGCCCGACACGCCCCTTGGCTTTCGGATCAACCGTCAAAAAGAACAATCGATTAGCAGGGTCACGCAAACTGGCGATCGCGCCGTCCGCCTGACCTGCGCAATCCCGCTTGATGGTGACAAAACCAGCATCGACTACGCCTTCATGGGCGTGAAATCCGACCGCAGCGTCAAAGATTTCATCCCCTACGCCATCGGCCGTGGATGCCTACGCGAAGATTGGTCCAAACCGTCCAAAATCTTCCTCGGCACCGACCTGCTCAATTGGGTCCCCGGCTTTTCCATCGCACTTGCCGATGTGGCTCACGATCAAATAGCGGCCTAAAAACCGTCCAACGCGGCCTGAACTGCCTCAAAATACGCGCCCACCTGCCGGCCATCCACCAGCGCGTGATGCACCTCAAGCGTCATCGCCATGTCAAACCCATCTCCCTTGGGCACGATCTTCCCCCACGACACGCGCGGTATACAATCCTGCGCACCCGGCATCGCGTTGTTGATCGAGGTGTAATCCAACCACGGCAGACACGAGATATAGGCCACCGCATCCCCACCCTGATCGGGGTTCAAATCGCCCGTATCCGCCTCGGCAATCAACCGTTTAGCTTGCGCATCAAACACCGCGAAATCGGGGTCATAAGGCACATAAGCATAGATAAA
>JALZWD010000027.1 GCA_023300365.1 Flavimaricola sp.
GCCTTCGGTCTCTCAAACACGGGCCATACATTTGGCGCGTCACTGACACCGCCGGAAAAATTCGCGCTGATCGAGTTCCTCAAAACCCTATAACTCAAACCCGCCAAGGCCTTCCGCTCGCCGCACCACGGGTTTACAAAGTCGCAAACGACAACAGGAACCACACCATGCCCAAACACCGCGTCCTCACCGAATTTGGCATGGGAACAAGCTTGCGCCGTGGCGACTATACCCAAGCCGCCAAACGCGCCCTACAAGACGCGCTTTGGCACAATTCCATCAACATGGCCGAGCTCTTCGGCTTTCCCAAAGAGGCGATGATCGTCGACGTCGAAATCGCCTGTCAAAACCCTGATGCCGTCGACACAAGCGCCATCACAGACATATTTCCCTACGGCCAAATCTCCGTAAAAACTGCGCCCGGCGGCCTCGATATCCCACGCCCACAGGGCCAAGACGGTTCCGGCCACCCCACCATCATCGCCCACGCCGCGATCAATGTGTCCTTTGACATGGAGCGCACATAATGGACCACCGCATCATTATTGAGATGGGCGCAGGCAACAACCTGCACGCAATGGACTACCAAAAGGCCGCAACCCGCGCGATCCAAGACGCCTTTCGCCACTCAACCTTGCCGATTTTCGACAGCATCGGCCTAGACCACACCAACATGCGCGTCCAAGTTACCGTGGGCGTGCAAGAGCCGGAAAAAGTCGACGCAGCGGCCCTTCAAACGGTCCTGCCACGCGGCAAAGCAAGCGTGTCGGTGGTCTTCGGCGGCCAAAACGTGACCAACCCAGAAACGGGTGACACCGCCGTTATCGCAACCGCGGCGGTTGAGGCCTTTGTGCCATCACAATCGGAAAAATGGCGCCTCACAACGCCTTAGAAAAAAGGTGAAGCCGGTGCATTTTGCCCGCGCCAGACTTGGCCTTTTGCGCCAACGACGCGCCATTGCTGTCACCAATCCACGTGTTCCCCAGGGTCTTGTATCCCGCCGCTTTGGCCCCCGTAATCACCCGGTTTAACACCACAGGATTTACCCCGCGCCCCTGCAGATCCGGCATCACACCCGAAAAAATCAATACCGCCCGATCATTGTGCATCCGGTGCCGCAAAAAATGCCAAGGCGCACTAAGCCCCATCCGCGACCGCACCTTTTTTAAAAACGGGTTCATATCCGGCACGCAAATAATACAGGCCGCGGGCTTACCCTCTTTGTGCAACACCGCCGAAATACGCGGGTCCATCACCCATTTCATATCTTTGGCCTGAAAGTGAAACTCCTGCGCATTCACCGGCACAAACATTGGATTTTTCGCAAAAGACGCATTCAAGATCAGCCGCGCCTCTTCCATCCGCGCAGGGATCGTGCGGCGCGTGATCGGCGCAAACTCAAACGCCGGATCATCGATAATCGCTTGGCTCTTGGACGTAATCACAGGCGGCGCGGCCGTCTCCAAATCCACCTCAAATGTCGTCATCCCAAAATCGGCGCCATAACCGTTCTGCTCCAAAAACGCAGCGATATGCGGCGGTGACCAGACCAAATCAGTATAAGGCGCATGGGCGAACCCGCCGGTAACAACACCCATCTGTTGCATCGCCGTCAGGTTAAAATTCCCGCAAATCTCCCCAAGCCCCCGCGCACGGCACCACGCCTCCGCCGCCTTCAAAAGCGCCGCGGCGGCTTCGGCATCCTCCGCCACATCAAAATATCCAAAATACCCGCGCCGCAAATCAAACGCGGCATTCGACGCGCCGTGTTCATGCGCCGTGATCCGCCCAACAACACGCCCCCCGCGGTGCGCCGTCCAATAGGCCAAATCGCTTGATCCATCGGCAAACAATGGGTTCGTGTTCACATCCACAAACCGTTTCAAATCGCTCTTAAGCGGCGAAACATACGCCGATCTCGCACCATAAGCCTCGAAAGGTGCCGCAAAAAAGCTCTCGAAATCACCCTGCCTTAGATCAATCTCCACGCCCCATCCTCACACAGGATTTCTTCACAAGAAATCAGACCGAAATCTTCAAGAGATTCCCCCCCTCATATCAAAAATCGGTCGGCGCCCCACCTTCGGCTTTGCGCCGCTCCACAAACGCCGCCAGCTCCTCTTTGATCGCCACATCCAATTCGGGCGCCTCAAACCCCGCAATGATGTCCTTAAACACCCCATGCGCCCGCTCGGCGGTCCATTGCCCGCCCGCCGCCTCAAACGCCTCGTAATTGCGCCAATCGCTTACAATCGGCGCATAAAACGCGGTCTCATAACGATCCTGCGTGTGTTGTAATCCAAAGAAATGCCCGTTCGGCCCCACTTCACGCACGGCCTCCACGGCGATATCATCCACACCCGTCGCCACCACTTCTGGCTCCATATACCGCTGGATCATCTGCAAAACTTCGCAATCCATGATAAATTTCTCAGGGCTCGCAATCAGCCCACCCTCAAGCCATCCGGCCGCGTGATACACAATATTCGTCCCCGACTGCACCGCCGACCACAGCGAATTTGACGTCTCCCACATCGCCTGCCCATCGGGCACATTGGCGGCACAAACACCGCTGGCGCGCATCGGCAATTTGTAAAACCGCGCCATCTGCCCTGTCATTTGCGTCGCGCGCATATATTCCGGCGTGCCAAAGGCGGGCGCACCCGTCTTCATATCCACATTCGATGTAAACGTTCCAATCACACAAGGCGCACCGGGCCGCACATATTGGAACAACGCCACCGCACTCAACGCCTCGGCAATCGACAGTGTCACCGCCCCCGACATCGTCACAGGCGCCATCGCCCCGGCAAGGGTGAACGGCGTGACCACCACCGCCTGCCCTTTGCGGATCATCCGCAAACACCCATCAATCATCGGAATGTCGTGCTTAAGCGGCGATGTGGAATTGATGTTGGTATACATCCGCGGCGTGGCTTCAAACTCCGCGTCACTTAGCCCCCCGGCAATCCGCACCATCTCCATCACATCCTCAACCCGCTCCTTGCCCAATGAATAGGCGTGGCAGGCTTTGTCGGTCAAAAGCAGCTTGTCATGCACCACATCCAAATGCCGGACGCTGGCATGAATATCGACGGGCTCAACCGGATAGCCGCCCGCAAAATGGATGCAGTTGAAATATTGGGTCAGCTTGATCAGGTTGGCACAATGCTCCCGCGTGCCCGCCACCTTGCCGCCGGTGCTCACGTCCCAATAATTCGGCGGCGACGAGACATTGCCAAACAACATATGCTTGCCGCCAATCGGGATTTTCCGGTCGGGATTGCGCGGCGTAATGTCAAACTGCTCGGGCGCATGGGCCAGCATCTCCATCACCCACTCGCGCCCCATCCGAACGTTGGTGCCCGCAACGGTACACCCCGCCTCGCGGAATATTTCCAAGGCCTCTTCGTTAAGAAACTCAATGCCGATATCCTCCAGAATCTGCATCGCGCCGTTATGAATGGCCTGCACGCCGTCTTCGCCCAATGGTTCGGTCGGGCGGTCGGTGTTCTCAATGATCCGCCACGGCATTTGGTCAATCACCGCCCCGCCGCGCCGCGCGGCATTTCCGGCCCGTCCGCCGCCGCGGCGTCTGCGTGGTGCATCATCTGGCATGTCGTCTCTCCCTTGGGGCCGTGGTCTTCGCTCCCATGATCGCGTCACTGCCTTCGCGATGGCGGCCCTTCCGCGACATCGCCTGTCGGTTTTGTCCCTAGCCGTCCAACCAATCAGGCAGATGCGCAATGCTGGGCAAAACCACATCCGCCGCTGGGGCCAAATCCTGTGCGGTGGCCACCCCCGTCAGCACACCCACGGTCACAAATCCCGCCGCTCGGCCCGCATGCAAATCATGCAAACTATCGCCCACCATCGCACAGTGCGCAGGGTTCAGGCCAAGCGTGCTGGCAAAGGCGTCCAATTGGCCCGTGCTAGGTTTGCCACCAAATCCACTGTCATATCCGGCGATAAAATCGAACGATTGCTCAACCCCCGCGGCGCGCAACTGCGCCCGCGCCGGATACTCGCTATCGTTGGTTGCGATCCCCAAATCCAAGCCACGCGCGCTCAATCCCAACAAAAATGGCACCAATGGGGTCACCTCCACCTGTGGCACATCGGCGGTCTGCGCATTCATCCGCGCGATCAGGGCTGTCTGCGATGTCTCGGGCAAAAAAGGGAGGGCGGCCCCACTCACGTCTTCGACCGTGCCCGCAATAACAATGCTGTCGCGCTCAAACGCTTCACGCTCCAGGTCATACCCCAAGGCCTCGGCCAATCGCCGCACAAGGGCCGCGTCGCCCCCCGTTTCCGCGATCAAAAAACTGCGCGTCCACGCCCCCCATGTGGCGTTAAAATCAAAAAGTGTGCCGTCCTTGTCGAACAAAATACCTTGGATTTCTGGCATGCAGCCTCCCTTTCTCAGCACGTCACGTGTCTTAACACCAAAGGCCCACGGCTCAGGTCCACTCCACCCGTTCCGCACCGGGCAATGCATAGCGCGCGCGCAATGGATCCTCGTATTTCAGGTCCGATTGATCACAAAACGCCATCACCATCGCGTCATCCGAGGTTAAGAATTCAAGCACCGATGCCATAAAAGCAGGATCACGCGCACGTTCTCGCGCATCCTCCGCCGCGGCCCCCGTAGCCCCAAGAAAAACAGGCCAAAGCTCGTCATCCCCGGCCAACCAGCCAAGGGCACGCAACGCAATTAGTTCGGCCTGTTCACCAGTCATTTAGACACCTTACTCAAAACGAAACGGTTTCTTAACCATTCGAATGCCATCCTACATCAGAGGAAAGGCCAAAACGGCCAATCGGGAGGTTTATACAATGTCGGGTCGAATCCTGATTGTCGAGAGCATCGCCACCAATCGCATCATGTTAACCTCTTCGCTGGAACGCGCACATTTCAACGTCGCGGCCTGTTCGTGCGTCACCGAGGCCCCCGCCTTGATCCAGATGCATCGCCCCGACGTGATCTTCTTGGATATGTCGGCCAACTTTGACGCCGGTTTGGCTTTCTTAACGCCCCACACCCTACTCCCGTCCGCCGCTCCGATCATCGCGACCCTCGCGTTTGACGACTCAGCCATTCGGCTCGCCGCACTCGAGGCGGGGGCGGTGGACGTCGTTGCCAAACCGATGAACGACACCGTGCTTCAGGCCCGCATCCGAAGCTTGCTGCGCGCCCGTGACCTGTTCGAAGGGATGCGCCCCTCGGTTGAGGCCATGCCCGAAGGATTTGCCGAAACATCCAGCGCCTTTACCCGCGCCCCGCGCATCACGGTGCTGTCGTCCCGGCCCGATCACCTTATGCCCGCCTTGGCCGATCTTGCGGCCAAAACCCC
>JALZWD010000028.1 GCA_023300365.1 Flavimaricola sp.
TTCATCGACATTGCCCCACCGTCCTGCTGGGGTCCGGTGCGCCAACCACTCAGAAAACTTGGGGTCCTCCACCAAAGCCTTGTTCAGAGGCGTATCAAAATACCCCGGCGCAAGCCCGTTGCATTGCAACCCATGTTTCGCCCAATCGGCAGCCATCCCTTTGGTCAGGTTGGCCACGGCGCCTTTGGTTGCGGTATAGGGCGCAATTCCCGGTCGGGCGAGGGCGCTTTGGACCGAACAAAGGTTTACGATTTTGCCCCCACCGCGCTTGATCATATGCTGCGCCACGGCTTGGCCCACATGAAATACGCTGGCGATATTGGTTTGCAAAAGCTGTTCAAAGGCATCTGGTGGAAAATCCTCCAGCGGGGCCCTGTGCTGCATCCCGGCGTTGTTGACCAAAATATCAATGGCACCCTGCGTGGCCTCATATTTATCAATAGCCGCGCGAACCGCGGCCCGGTCGGTCACATCAAACCCAAGCGTTTCGACCTTGGCCCCATCACCGCGCAATTGCTCTGCTGCGGCCTCAAGCTTGTCGCTATCGCGCCCATTCACAACAATCGATGCACCGGCGGCGGCCATGCCCCGCGCCAATGCAAATCCAATGCCCTGCGACGAACCTGTGATTAAGGCTCGCTTACCAGTTAGGTCAAAAAGAGAGAGGCTCATCCGGCCTATACCTCGTCGGCACCAACAGAGCGCAGAGCCGCCATTGCAACCGCCAAATCCTGCTCTCCGCTGCCAGACCCAACCCCGATCCCACCAACCAAGACGCCGTCCATACGAATAGGCAAGCCACCAGGGAGGCGTGTCACTTCGTTTTGTGTGGCCGCGGTCAATAGCTCTCCGAACCCTTCGGGAATATTCGCAGACGGCCCGTTGATCGACGCAGCCGTCCGCGCCTTGGCCCGTGCCGACTTGCGCGAAAGATATTTCGCCCCTGTCATCTTGAGTTCTGCGATAAGTTCTCCGCTGGCATCGACGATCACAATGCACTGTGGCTGGCCAATGGTTTCCGCCTCGGCGGCGCCAGCGGCAAGCATTGTAAGCGCGCCTTGATGAGACAAGGCTTTGGTGTCGAGCGCATAAGACATGAATATTCCAGTTCAGTTAAAATACAGCGTGACCCTCACCATAAAGACCCAAGCGAATTAGTCGACTGCATTGGCACGAAATTGGCCCGGGGCGGGTATCGTGAGTGTTGCCTTTACATGTTCAAACATTCTGGCACGGGCGAGAGCGTTGTGCCGTCCTTGAGATGTTGGATCAGGTTATTCACCGCAAGGCCCCCCATCGCATCGCGGGTCTCAACCGTCGCGCTGCCAACATGGGGCAATAGCACGACATTCTCCATCGCCTTAAGGGCGTCGGGTATTCTTGGCTCATGTTCAAAAACATCAAGCCCGGCCCACCCTAATGTGCCGTTTTGCAATGCCGTCACCAGCGCCGCCTCATCCACCACTGAACCACGAGCAACGTTGATCAATGTGCCATTTGGCCCAAGGGCCTCAAGAACCGCGGTATCAACAAGATGTCTTGTCGCGGCCCCGCCCGGTGTGATGCAGATCAAAACATCAACCTGCGTGGCCATCTCAATGAGCGTGTCAAAATACTTCAGGCTCGTGGTCTTGGGTGTGCGGGAATGATAGCTGATTTTATCGGTAAAGGGCGCAAACCTATCGGCAATCGTCTGTCCAATACGGCCAAGCCCAAGGATACCGACATGTTGTCCATCAAGGCTTCTGGACAAAGGCGCGCTTCCCAATCGTTCCCAATCGCCAGACCTCGCATGTGCCTCAACCGTCAAAAAATTACGGTAACACGCCATGGTGAGCATAAGAGCCGTTATGGCCACTTCGGCATTCAAAACATCCGGCGTATGGGTGACAACCACACCCCGCGCGCGGGCGTCGTCGGCATCGATATTATCATAGCCAACGCCGTAACAACTGATCGCCTTAAGCGCCGGGAGGGCGCGCATGATTTCGGGTTTTACCCCGTCGTGGCCATTGGTCAAAACATAACCAACCGACGCCCCATGCGCGGCCAGCCATGCGGCGGGATCAGCTTGTTCCGCCAGCACCGTGATTTCAAAATCATCGGACAATTGCGCCCGCATTTTGGAGGTGATCTCCCCGATTTGAACAAGTCTTGGCATTGTCGGAATTCCATTATTGTAGACCCTTTGGATAGTCACCGAATTGGCGCAAATTGTATAGGCGTCTGGCTGTGCCACAGAAATTTGGCTAGGGTCAGGATCAATCCAAACCAAACCGGAATGATCTTTATGACCAATCAAAGGCGCATCGCACTCTTGGGAACCGGTTTGATGGGCTTTCCGATGTCCCAAAATATCCTCAAGGCCGGGCACCAGTTGACGGTTTGGAACCGCAGCGCCGCCAAGGCCGCTCCGCTTACGCAAGAGGGTGCACGTGTCGCGACCTGCGCAAGCCAAGCGGTTGAAGGGGCCGAGTTTGTCATAACCATGTTGGCGGATGGCGTCGCAACGGGCATGGTGATTGATAAGGTTCAATCCGCCCTAACGCCCGGTTCGATATGGATCGATATGTCGAGTATCAAACCTCAAGAGGCCCGCGCGCAATCGACGATCCTTTTGGACAAAGGGCTGGGGTATCTTGATGCCCCGGTCTCTGGTGGAACCAAGGGCGCACAGGCCGCGACTTTGGCGATCATGAAAGCGGGAGCGGTCTATGTGCCGATCGATCCGCGGACCCCTGACGCGCGCGTCGCCCAGGTTCTTCAAAAAGTAGACGCTCGGGCAGTCGTGGGCGACGGCGCGGCGTGGGACCGGCTTCGTCCCGCGTGCCTGGAGGGGGTGCGAAGTTTTTTCCAGGCCGGGGGGTTTGGTGAGCCCCTGCCGGGGGGGGGCGCGGAGGCGGGATGTGTTGTCACCGAAGCGAGTTGGCTTGGTAGGACACGGATGGTTCGTCCTCAAGGCCTTTCCGCGGACAGCCTTGCCTACGTGATCTTCACGTCTGGTTCGACGGGAACACCCAAGGGAGTGGCGGTTCGTCACCGCCCGGCGAGCAATTTGATTGATTGGGTGAACCGACGTTTTGCGGTTGGGCATCAAGACAAAAGTCTATTTGTGACATCCTTAAGTTTTGACCTTTCGGTCTACGATCTGTTCGGGGTATTAGCTGCGGGGGGGACGGTCCGCGTGGCGACGGACCCGGAGGTGAGTGACCCGGCCCGGCTGCTGGAGATCCTCGATACCGAGGGAATTACCTTTTGGGATTCGGCGCCCGCTTTTCTTAATCAACTGGTAGAGATGCCAGGCTTTACGTCCCGGCCGCCGGGCACATCGACGCTACGGCTGGCATTTTTGAGCGGCGACTGGATTCCGTTGACACTTCCGGACCAGATGAAGGATCGGTTTGAGGGCTTGGTATTTGTGGCCCTGGGCGGGGCCACTGAGGCGACGGTGTGGTCTAATTTTTTTGTGGTGAACGAGGTTGATCCCTGCTGGAGGAGCATTCCGTACGGCCGGCCGATTCAGAACGCCCGCTACTACGTACTCGACCGTCAGCAGCAGTTGTGCCCCGTGGGGGTGCCTGGGGAGCTCTTTATTGGTGGAGATTGCTTGGCTGACGGATACGACAACGATCCGGAGCGCACCGCCGAGCGTTTTGTTCCAGACCCGTTGAGCGATTTACTGGGGGCTATTCGCTATCGCACCGGCGATGAGGCGCGGTGGAAGCCAGACGGCACACTTGAGATTTTGGGCCGATTAGATCATCAAGTGAAGATTCGGGGGTATCGGGTGGAGTTGGGGGAAATCGAATCTGTGCTGCGCAGGCAGGCGGGAGTGAGAGATGCTGTCGTCGTGGCTTGGGGAGACCGCATCGCTGGTTTTGGACTGGTGGCTTATGTGGTGCCCCTCGATGCCGTACGCTTGGACTCGGAGGCGCTCAGTGGAGAACTCGGAGTGATTCTCCCGACGTACATGGTCCCCACACGTTGGGTGTGGTTGGCATCGCTTCCACTTACGCCTAGCGGTAAGATCGACAGAGACGCTTTGCCTGTGCCGGGGGTGGCAGAAACCGATCGACGGAAGGTGTACGCTCCGCCTCGGAACGCCGAAGAAAAGGCTGTCGCGGCGGCTTTCGAAGAGGTGTTGGGGGCAGATCGTGTCGGCCTGAACGACGACTTTTTCGAACTGGGTGGGGATTCGTTGAATGCCGTAGGGGTGATGTTGCACCTTGAGCGTGCCGGAATGATGGTGGGCGCCAACGACGTGGTTCAGGCGACGCGGGTTGGGGTACTGGCGCAGAAAATTCGGGGAGTCCATGGTGATTTGCAAGTGTCCGCTGAATTGTGTCCGCATAGGCACGATCCGGCCCCTTTGGGGCCGAGTCAGCACTGGCTGCTGGAACGAAAACTGCTTGACCCCGAGCACTACAACGTGGTTTTCCTGCTGGCGTGTATGTCGCGCATTGGACCAAAAGTTCTTGAACGTGCGTTGGCCCGCTTGGTAGAGCGTCAAGGAGCGCTACGGAGCTGTTGTGTGCAACTTGAATCGGGGTGGGAGCGGAAAAAGGTGCCCAACGAGACGGCGGTGGATTTCAGGGTCATCGATCTCGCGGGGAAGCCTGTGTCGGTTCAGGAGACGCAAGTCGAAGAATTGGCTGGACGGCTGCGGAGATCTCAGCGCTTAGACGGCTCGCCTCTCCTGTCAGTTAGGCTCATCGAACGCGGTGAAGATCATGAGCAGCAACTCCTGGTGGTGGTGCACCACTTGGTGTTTGACGGCCTCTCGTTGCCGGTCTTCATGAGCGACCTGTCGGTGTTGATTGGTGAGGAAGAGGGGGGGGGGATTTCGAGACATCCTTCCATAGGTGTGTCGTATGACACCTGGTGCCGAGCCTGGAAGGATTACGCTCA
>JALZWD010000029.1 GCA_023300365.1 Flavimaricola sp.
GGCGTGCCGAAAACGCCTTTTGGGAATCCACCGCAGCCTCGGGAACAATTGAGGGGCTGCGCGCCTATCTTGAGCGGTATCCCGAAGGACGCTATGCCCAGATCGCCACACAGCGTTTGGAAGAGGCCATCGAAACAAGGCGGTCCGAAAACCAAGCCCGCGAGCGCGCCTTGTGGGATCGGATGCGCGAACGGGGCAATATCGCGTCGTTTGAAAATTACCTAAGCCGATATCCAAATGGTCGGTTTGCCGAGCGGGCACGCGAACGCATTGCTGGGCTGCAATCCCGCCAAGGCGGCAACGGCGGGAATGGTGGAAATGGCGGCAACGGTGGAAACGGCGGCGGCGATGGCGGCGACGCCTCGGGTGTGGTTAGCCGACTTGAGCGTGGCGAAGAAGCGCTTGGGCTTAATCGGTTGACGCGGCGCTTGGTTGAGACCCACCTTCAGGCCTTGGGCATGAACCCCGGCGCAGCGGACGGTGTGTTTAACGAGCGGACCCGCAATGCCATCCGGCGCTACCAAGCCGAGCGCAACCTGCAAGTGACCGGGTATTTGAATACACGCACCGCCGCGATGATGCTGAACGAAGCGCAGTAGCGCGCAAGCCGCCTGTTTCGCACGGCATCAATCAAAAAGGGGGCCCTCCGGTGATGGAGGGCCCCCTTTTAATGTCTGATGATGACGCGTGTTTACTGCGCAGGCATCCAGCGCTCAAACAACAGGCGCAGCGGGGCCTGTTGCCCATCGCTTAGCTGTTTGACAGCAACAAGATAGGTTCCGGGATTAACCCGCACCGTCAGCATGCTGTCGAGGCTGTTGTTGGCATCGTCGTTATACCCAACTTGGCGGCCAAAATCGTCGTACATATAAAGGACGCTGTCGCCTTCGTTGTTGGACACGGTTTCAACCAAAAGCAATCCTGCAGCGTCGATATCAAAGGCGAACCATGTCGCGTCAGAGGTGGTTACCACGTCTTGGCGCACTCGGTTGCCAAGGGCCCCAAGCATCGTCACCGGGTGGCTGCCGTCCAGTGGTGGGCTGGCTTCGCCGCTGTTGTAGGACAACGCCTGCTGCTGGGCGGCGTCGTATCCGATCACAGACACTGTGACGGGCTGGGATTCATCGCTCAAGGCGCGCATCTCAATGCAGTAATCGCCCGGCGCAAGGCCACCGATCATGTCGATGCGGCTGTTGAGCCCATCAAAATCGTCGTTTTCAGCAAGATAGTTGCCCGCCGCATCATAAAGCGTAATGACCGGATCTGCGCTTGGGTTTTCGGCCAAGATCGAAAGCTGTGTCTGGCTTGCGATGCTAAAGCCCCAAGCATCAACCTGATTGACCGCAGCGGTGTTTGAAACACCTGCGCCCGTCAATTGGCCGTCGATGGGTTGGCCATTGCCCAAGAAATTCGACACCGCAGAACAGCCAAATCCAGTTGCGTCAGTAGTGGTAACGTCGGGCGTTGTTGTGGTTGTTGTCGTCGTGGTGGTGGGTGTTGTGGCGCCGCCACCAGTCCCTGCGGTGAGGGCCGCTTGTTCTGTCCGGCCCACCCGGACAAACCCGGTCATCGGCGAGCCGTCATAACTTGTCATCGACAAGCAATATGTGCCTGCCGCAAGCTCGGTCTCGCCGCGGGATGCGCCGTTGCCGCCACTGTCGTCATCGGACAAGACAATGTTGCCTGTCGCATCGCGCAGATCAATCACCGGGTCGCCACCCCCACGGCCCTGCGCCTCAACGCGCACCGATGTGGGGGACGATACGTTAAACAGGGCGACATATTCATTGCGCAGCAAAACAAGCGCCATTTGCTCCATGTATTCCGAAGCGTTGGACACATCAGAGGCGGCCTCAGAGCCGCCAATCCACTGGCCATTGTCGCCGGCACCACCACAAAGCCCGGTTTGGGCGGCGGCGGGCAAAGCGAGGCCCAAGGTGAATCCGGTCGCGAGTGCGGTTCTTAATTTATAGTTGGTCATGGGAAATACCCTTCATTCTTAACTTTTGATGCCCCACAGCCTAGTCCGAGCGGCTTGGCGCTGGCTAGGGGCAATTGCATTTGGGTCAGGAATTCCTGCCCCGTGGACACAGGACATACAAACGAAAACAACCGCCCCAGATATGGGACGGTTGTCACGTTGAATTTCTTGGATGCGCGCCAAATTAAATGGCACCACACCTTAACCTTGGCGGGCTTTGAAGCGGCGCTGGGTTTTGTTGATCACATAAACGCGGCCCTTGCGGCGCACCACACGGCAATCCCGGTGGCGGTTCTTGAGCGAGCGAAGCGAGTTTCTAACCTTCATGGTCTGTCCTCCTGTCGCGGCGCTGTCTGGTTGCGCCTTTGGGTTACGGGGCAGATCGCTGTATGCGACCTGAACGAAGTCTGGTGGGCGGTACAAGGATCGAACTTGTGACCCCTTCGATGTCAACGAAGTGCTCTACCGCTGAGCTAACCGCCCATACCCGTTGCAAAACACGCTTTGCGCCCTGCGTCAGGTGTGCGGTCTATAAAAGGAGTCGGGCGGTGGATCAAGGGCTTTTGGCGATGCGGCAAAATGGGTTATACTAGATCCAACATTGGGAACGTTTATGACACAGCCTGCCTTTCAACTTCAACGCCCCAAGCGGCGCACAACGTCAGTGATTTTCGCCTCGCCGCACAGCGGACGGGCCTATCCGCCTGCGTTTCTTGAGCGTGTTGTGCTGAATGATCGCGAGATCCGCTCGTCCGAGGATGCCTTTGTGGATCATTTGTTCGCCGCAGCAGTAGATTCGGGAGCGCCACTTTTGGCCTCGGATGCGCCGCGTGCTTACGTTGATTTGAACCGTGCGCCCGAAGAATTGGACCCTGCCCTGATCGATGGTGTGCGCCGTGCAGCGCACAATCCGCGGATTTCGAGCGGATTGGGTGTGATACCGCGTGTTGTTGCAAATGGCCGCGCGATCTATCGCGGAAAAATTACATTGGCCGAAGCGCATGCCCGTCTAAACGGCTGCTGGCGGCCCTATCACGACATGTTGCAAACCCTGATTGATGAAAGCCACTCGGAATTCGACGAAGCGATTTTGATCGATTGCCACTCTATGCCCCACGAGGCGCTTGAGAACGTCGGGTCGCCGGGATCAATTCGCCCAGATGTGGTTTTGGGAGACCGTTTTGGCGCCGCCGCCGCCGGACCGATTGTGGAACAGATCGAGGCCGCCTTTGCCAGTGCGGGTCTGCGCGTGGCGCGGAACATGCCCTTTGCCGGCGCTTACGTGGCGCAGCATTATGGGCGGCCGTCGCGCAGACAGCATGCCGTGCAGATTGAGATCGACCGCTCGCTTTATATGGACGAGCGCCGGGTTGTGCCTGCGCCGGGATATGATGCGTTTCGCACCCTTTTGCGCGGTGTGATCGCGGATATCGCGGCCATTGGGCGGTCGGCGGAAACCTATATGGCGGCGGAATAGCTGGGCGCTAGCGCAATGCCCGCCCTTTGACGATTGCATCATCTCCAAACCTTGCGCGGATCGCGTCCGTGGCCCGCTCGGCTTGTTGGCGTTTGCCTGCTTCGGGATCAAGAAGATCCCCCTCAAGATCGGCCTGATCGGCGCTGGTGATATGACTGAGCCCCACCCCAAGCAGGCGGTATGCGGCGGTGTGCTCGACCTGATCAAACAAATTGCGGGCGGTGCGGTAGATCGTGTCGGCGATCTGCGTGGGGTGCGTCAGGCTGGAGCGCTTTGAGATCAGCGTATGATCGGCGCGTTTAAGTTTGAGGGTGACGACGCGGCCTGCTTTGTCGGTGGCTTTGGCGCGGCCGCTGACTTTCTCGGCCATGCGCCAGATGTGGCCATCAAGGATGTCGTGGTTGGTGGTGTCCTCATAGAATGTTGTCTCATTGGACAGGCTTTTGACCGGCGCGTTTTTGGTGACGCGGCGGGCGTCTTCTCCGCGGGCGAGGTTGATTTGGCAGGCTGATCCGCCTTTCCAAGATTGGAGGATTTTTGGCAATTTTTCATCACCTAGAAGGGTGGCCAAGACGTGGACGTGATTTGGCATGATGATGAAGGAGTGGAGGCGATACTTGACGCCGTGATCCGCTAAGAGGGTCTCGGCGACGGTCATGGCGGTCTTTGGGTCACGGAGAAGGCAGGCGCCGAAGCCGCGGTCCATCATTTCGTGAATGGGGTTGGCGAAGCGGAAGTAGTATTCCTTTTCGGTCTCATCCGACCATGGCTTGGGGTGGTCGGAGAGCCAGTCGATACGGCGGGCTTTGAGCTTTACGATGGC
>JALZWD010000030.1 GCA_023300365.1 Flavimaricola sp.
GTCGCTAAGACGTGGCCCATGCAGCCAGGGTTTGTTTGGGGCATTTGACCCAAATCTGCCTTGCTTGGGCGCCGGAGGTGGCGCGGACCTAGAGTTCGTTCATCAATTGGCTTTTGGCCTCGGCCATCAGCTCAGCCATTTTGGCGCGCAGGGTGGCCTCGTCGGTTTTGCCGCCCAAATCGCCCGCAACTTTGCGGAAAACGTCTTCATCGCCGGCCTCTTCGAAATCGGATTTGATGACGTCTTTTGCATAGGCCTCGGCATCCGCGCCGGATTTGCCCATCAGATCAGCGGCCCAGAGGCCCAAAAGCTTGTTGCGGCGGGCGTCGGCCTTGAACTGCATTTCGGCGTCATGGGCGAATTTGTTTTCGAAGGCGTTTTGGCGGTCGTCGAGAGAACTCATGGTTTGGGCGTCCTTTGGTTGGATCGAGGGTGTTGACGTAGATATGGCGGCTTGGGGGGGATATGACAATGCGCGGGGTGTGGGAAACTTGGGCAATTTGAGGCCCCTTTGGCCGCTTGCCCCGCAGATTGGCTTAATCTATAGGACGGCCATACCCAAGGGGCGGGACAACCTGCGCCGCAGTCGCGAGAGTTATATGGCACGACGCAAGAAGGTTTACGAAGGTAAGGCCAAGGTTCTTTATGAAGGCCCGGAGCCGGGCACTTTGGTTCAGTATTTCAAAGATGATGCGACCGCCGGAAACGGCGAGAAAAAGGATGTGATTGACGGCAAGGGTGTGTTGAACAACCGCTTGTCTGAGTTTTTCATGACCGGCCTTGCGAGCATTGGTGTGCCGACGCATTTCATCAAGCGTTTGAACATGCGCGAGCAGTTGATCCGGCAGGTTGAGATTGTGCCGCTGGAGGTGATTGTGCGCAATTACGCGGCGGGCACGATGGCCAAGCGTATGGGCCTTGAGGAAGGCACGCCGCTGCCGCGGCCGATTGTTGAGTTTAGTTATAAAGACGACAGTCTGAATGACCCGTTGGTGCCCGAAGAATACATCATCGCGTTTGGGTGGGCCTCGCAGCAGGACATGGATGATATCGTGGCGATGGCGTTGCGGGTGAATGATTTTATGTCGGGTGTGATGTTTGGTGTTGGGATCAAGTTGATTGATTTTAAGATCGAGATGGGCCGGGTTTGGGAAAATGAGTTTCCGCGTTTGATCGTGGCCGATGAGATCAGCCCGGACAGTTGCCGTTTGTGGGACATTGAGACGGGTAATAAGCTTGATAAAGACGTGTTCCGCCGGGATTTGGGCTCGCTTACGGATGCCTATACTGAGGTGGCGCGGCGTTTGGGGGTTTTGCCGTCGAATGTGACGCATCGGCCGAAACCGACGTTGATCAACTAGGGCGTTGGAAGTGAGTATTTTTGGCAAGATGAGACTTGTTGGGATGAAGATGGGGATGTGTCGATGAAAGCCAAAGTGCATGTAATGCTGAAGAATGGTGTTTTGGACCCGCAAGGCGAGGCGGTGCGGCATGCGCTGGGCACGTTGGGGTTTGATGGTGTGCAAGGTGTGCGGCAGGGCAAAGTGATCGAGCTTGATCTGGCCGAGGGCACATCTGAGGCGCAGGTGACCGAGATGTGTGAGAAGCTGCTCGCGAATACGGTGATTGAGAGTTACCGGATCGAACTGGCCTGAGGGGACTGCGCGATATGAAAGCTGCTGTGATCGTTTTTCCCGGATCGAATTGTGATCGGGATATGGCTGTGGCCCTAAAGGCCGCGGGGGCCGATGTTTCGATGGTGTGGCACAAGGATGCGGCCTTGCCGGAGGGCGTTGATCTGGTTGCTTTGCCGGGTGGGTTTTCGTTTGGCGATTATCTGCGCTGTGGTGCGATTGCCGCCCAATCGCCGGTGTGTCAGGCGGTGGTGAAGCACGCCGAGCGCGGAGGCTATGTGTTGGGCGTGTGCAACGGATTTCAGGTGTTGACCGAAACCGGATTATTGCCGGGCGCATTGATGCGTAATGCGGGGCTGACGTTTGTGTGCAAGAGCCAGAGCCTGAGGGTGGAGACGTCGCAGTCGGCGTTTACCCAAAACTATAACGCCGGTGATGTGGTGAATTTTCCGATTGCGCATCACGATGGCAATTATTTTGCCGATGATGCCACGTTGGCGATGTTGCAAGATGCCGACCGGATTGCCCTGACTTATGATGATAATCCCAACGGAAGTCGCGCGGATATTGCGGGCGTTTTGTCGGACAACCGGCGGGTTTTGGGATTGATGCCGCATCCGGAGCGGGTGGTGGACGCAGTGCACGGTAGCACCGAAGGCCAGGCGATGTTTCGCGGCCTTGTTGGGGTGATGGCGGGCGCCTAGTTTCGGCAAAGCGGCGCTTGGGCGTGCGCATGTTTGTTGCGGCGGTGGTGTCGGTAGCGTAGCCTGTGACGTATGAGTGATGCGCGATCAGATCAAAGCGGATGGGTGCCTCGGCGATGGCGCCCCCGGCTTGGTTTGGGGATGTTCATCATCACGGCGCTGTGCGTCATCTATATTACCAACCAATTCCTGACCCAGCGGTTTACCGAGACCACGCGGAACCGGGCCGAAGTTCGGCTGACGCTGTATGTGGGGAACCTGATTTCAGAATTGCAGCGTAATTCGATCGTGCCACAGCTTTTGGCGCGCGATCCCGAGCTTATCCGGGCGTTGTCGGGGAATGATTATACCTCGTCGACGCAGCGGCTTTTGACATTTGTGGATGAGATCGGCGCGGCGTCGATTATGCTTTATGATATCGGGGGCCGGGTTGTTGCGGCGACGGACCGCAATCGTTTGGGAGAATCCCATGGATCGGCCGCGTATTTTGTTGATGCGCGACGCTCGAACGACACTATTTTCACATCGCTTCAGCGCGAGACCGCGGGCTATCAATTCGTCTATTCGCGGCAGATGGAATTTCAGGGCAATACGGTGGGCGTGATTGCCGTTGAGGTCGATTTGCAAAAGCTTGAGCGGGGGTGGGCCAGTTCGCTTGATGCGGTGTTGGTGGCCGATAGCGAACGGCGGATTGTCTTGGCCTCGGAGCCGCGATGGCGCGGGATGATTGAAGAGGATGCGCTTGCGGTACAATCCGCGCCCTCGGCGATTGACCGCGCGTTTCGTTTGACGACGGATTGGACCCCCTTGCCGCCGGATGCCTATTTGGGGGGGCAGGCGGTTTTGCGGCGTGAGCAGCGTGTGCCATTTGAGGGTTGGACGATCGTGAGTTTCACGCCCTATACCTCGGTGCGCGAGCGTGTGAATGGCGTTTTGGCGCTTGAGATCATGGGATTCGCGATCCTTTTGACGGGGGCGTTTTGGGTCGGTTCGCGTAAAACCGAGAACCGGGCCCTGTTTTTTCAGCGTGAATCGGCGGACTTACGCGCCTTGAATGAACGATTACAGCAGGAAATTGCCGAGCGTGAGAAGGTTGAAAAGACGCTGGAGGTGGCCGAGCAGAGCCTTGCGCAATCCTCAAAACTCGCGGTTTTGGGCGAGATGTCCGCAGCCGTGAGCCACGAATTGAACCAACCGTTGGCGGCGATGAAAACCTATTTGGCAGGCGCGCGATTGCTTTTGACGCGCAAGCGGCCGGAGGAGGCCCTGTCGTCGTTTCAACGGATTGACGACCTGATTGACCGGATGGGCGCGATCACGCGCCAGTTGAAATCCTATGCCAGAAAAGGCGCCGATGCCTTTGAGGCGGTGGACGCACGGGCCTGTGTTTCCACGGCTTTATCGATGATGGAGCCGCAATTGAAGGTGCGCGATGTGGAGATCACGCGGACCCTGCCGAACGCGCCGGTGATGATTTACGGAGATCGGCTGCGGCTTGAGCAGGTGATCATCAATTTGCTGCGCAACGCGCTTGATGCGACCAAAGCCGAAGGGCGCCCGGCGGTGGATATCATTTTGGCGGCGGGCGAGACGGTGGTGTTGACGGTGCGTGACAACGGCGAGGGGATCGAAGATCTTGATGCGCTGTTTGAGCCGTTTTACACCACAAAACAGCCCGGAGATGGGGTTGGGCTTGGGCTTGCTATATCATCAGGGATCATTAACGACTTGGGTGGGCGCTTGACGGCGCGCAATGGATCAACTGGCGGCGCCGTATTTGAGGTGCAACTGCCGGTGATGCAAGAAAAACTCGCGGCGGAATAGGAGAGACCACATGAACAAGACGATGAAAGTCGCTATTGTGGACGACGAAAAAGACATGCGGCAATCGATCAGCCAATGGCTGGCGCTGTCGGGCTTTGAGACCGAAACCTATTCCAGCGCGGAGGATGCGCTTAAGGGATTGCACCCCGATTTTGCCGGGATTGTGGTGAGCGATATTAAGATGCCGGGCATGGATGGGATGCAATTGCTTAAGCGGTTGCGGACGGTCGATAGCACGCTTCCGGTGATTATGATTACCGGGCACGGCGATGTGCCGATGGCCGTTGAGGCGATGCGGATTGGTGCGTTTGATTTTCTTGAGAAACCATTCAACCCCGACAAGATGACCGAGCTTGCCAAACGTGCGACGAACGCGCGGCGTCTGACGCTTGATAACCGGGCGTTGCGGCGCGAGTTGTCGGACGGGTCGGCGTTGATGAAAAAGCTGATTGGGGCGAGCCCGGTGATGGAGCGCCTCAAGGAGGATATCCTTGATTTGGGGCAGGCCGACGGCCATGTTTTGATCGAAGGCGAGACGGGTACGGGCAAGACGTTGGTGGCCCATGCATTGCATGCGGTGGGCGCGCGGGCGTCGAAGAAATTCGTTTTGCTAAGCTGTTCGGCGTATGACGAAGAGACATTGGCGGCCAAGCTTTTTGGCCCGATGGCGGACGGAGACGAGGGTGTGCCGGCGGTGGAAGAGGCGCGCGGCGGGACGCTTGTGTTGGAGGATGTTGAGGCCTTGAGCCCGGCGTTTCAGGCGCGGTTGCTGACGGCGATCAACGATCAGGGCACCCCGGCGGAGACGCGGATTGTGGCGATTTGCAACCTGCAAGACGAGGGCAAGACCTGTGAGAGCGTCCTGAGGCCGGATTTGTTTTACCGGCTTGCGGCTTTGCGGATCACGGTGCCACCGTTGCGCCAGCGCGGCGAGGATATCTTGGTTTTGTTTTCGCGATTGTCCGAGCAATACGCCGACGAATATGGCTGTGGTGCGCCCGAGG
>JALZWD010000031.1 GCA_023300365.1 Flavimaricola sp.
TTCATCCATGCCATCATCAGAACCTCGCCTGTTGTGGCGTCTTGGGCGATGGCGGGGACAAGCCCGGCGTCGTTGTATTTCAATGTTGTTGTGTCAAATGACATGGCGCAAAAACCTTTGCATATGGGGGTTGGGCGCCTATGTAATGGGTGGTCTAGAGATAATCCACCGGGCGGAGGCATATGATGAGCGATAGTGACCTTATCAAGTTGTATTCACAGCGTATTTTGGCATTGGCGGCGGATATGCCGCGGATCGCGCGCCTTGATGCGCCCGATGCAACGGCCAAGCGGCGCGCGCCACTGTGCGGATCGACGGTGACGGTGGATGTGGTTTTGCGCGATGGGCGGATTGCTGATTTTGCGCAAGATGTGAAGGCCTGTGCGCTTGGGCAGGCTTCGGCGGCGGTGGTTGGGGCGCATGTTGTAGGGCTGAGGCCAGATGAGGTGCGCCGGGGTCGGGAGGAATTGTTTGCAATGCTCAAGGCGCAAGGACCAGTGCCCGCGGCCCCTTTTGGCGGGTTGGACGTGTTGCAACCAGCGGCGGAATACAAAAACCGCCATGCCTCTATCTTGTTGGCGTTTGATGCGACACTTGAGGCGTTGGACCAGATCGCAGAGCGCGACAGTGCGCAAGCCTAGGGTTTGAAAGAAAAAACCGCCGTATATCCCAGCAAGGACATACGACGGCAGGAAGATGGCGCATCACGTGGGACCCGTTTGACCGATGTGGGGAGAGGCGTCTCCCCTTTTGTTTTCGTGAATTGAACGGACAGAAAAATTCAGGAAATGACAGTCGCATAAGTTTGGGACAGGCGACGGTGGTCAACGGCGTGATGGCCAAGGCAGTAAAACACAGACCCCTTACACAAGACCGGGCAAACACAGCCCGGCGACGAGGATCACGACAAGAGACACCGCGCCAACCGCATCGGAAAGCAATGTATCGCGGGAATTGCTGATCGCTGATTTGATTTGTTTGGCCATGGTGCCCTCCATTCATCCTTGTTGCCACTTTGTTCCCATACCGACCCTTACAATGCAAGAACTTTTTGAGAACAAAAGTGAACAAAGTTAATGCGGCAATGTTAACCCACTGAAATCAAACGGATTGCGCGGTCTTGTTCCATGAGCCAAAGGAGAACACGCGCGGCGATGCCACGGGGGGATGTGAGGTCAGGGTCTTGGGTAAGCAGGGTGCGGGCGTCGGATTGGGCCAGCGCCATCAGCCCTGCTTGGCGTTCGAGGTCTGCGATCATAAAGCGTGGCAGGCCCGATTGTGCGGTGCCGATCACGTCGCCTGCGCCGCGCATGGCGAGGTCTTCTTCGGCGATGCGAAAGCCATCTTCGGATTGGCGCAAGATTTCAAGGCGTCTGCGGCCTGTTTCGCTGAGGGGGTTTTGGTAGAGCATCAGGCAGGTTGATTGCGCCGAGCCACGGCCGACGCGGCCACGCAATTGGTGTAATTGTGCGAGGCCAAAGCTTTCGGCGCGTTCGATCACCATGATAGAGGCATTGGGCACGTTCACGCCCACTTCGATGACGGTGGTTGCCACGAGAACTTGGGTTTCGCCGGCGGCAAAGGCCTTCATCGCGGCATCTTTTTCGGCGGGTGGTAATTGGCCGTGCACCAACCCAACGACGCCTTCGCCAAACACCGCGCGGAGCCGTTTGAAGCGGTCTTCGGCGGCGGTCATATCACTGAGTTCGCTTTCCTCGACCAAAGGGCAGACCCAGTAGCATTGCCGGCCTTCGGCCACCGCCGCTTGGAGGCGTGCGACGACTTGGTCGATTTTGGATGTGGCGACGAGGGCCGTGGTGACAGGCGTGCGGCCGGGGGGTTTTTCGTCTAGAACGCTGACGTCCATATCGCCGTATTGCGCCAATTCGAGGCTGCGCGGAATGGGCGTGGCGGTCATGACGAGCACATCCGCCGCCTGCCCTTTTGCGCCCAGCTCCATACGTTGTGCGACGCCAAAACGGTGTTGTTCGTCCACCACGGCGAGGCGCAGATCGTGGAACACCACGTCTTTTTGAAACACCGCATGTGTGCCGACGAGGATTTGGATTTTGCCCGTGGCCAGCGCGTCGAGTTTGGCCACACGTTCCGCGCCTTTGTCGCGCCCGGTGAGCAATTCGAGAACAACGCCCGCGTCTTGGGCCAAGGGACGCAGGCCTTCGAGGTGTTGGCGGGCCAAAATTTCGGTGGGGGCCATCATCACCCCCTGCCCGCCGGCCTCAACTGCGGTGAGCAGCGCCATGAGGGCGACCAGTGTTTTGCCAGAGCCCACGTCGCCCTGCAGCAGACGGTTCATCCGCGCAGGCCCTGCCATATCATCAGCGATTTCATTTGCCGCCCGATCCTGTGCGCCCGTTGGCTTGTAAGGCAGGTTTTTCAATACCTTACTGCGCAATGCGCCATTCCCCTCAGAGACGCGGCCCTTGGCCTTGCGGTCTTGGGCGCGGGCCAAGGCGAGGGTCAGTTGGTGGGCGAACAGCTCATCATAGGCCAAGCGCAGTCGGGCGGGATCGGTGAACATCACCGCGTCGATATTGGTGGGACTGTGGGCCTGAGCGATGGCCTCGTTCCAGCTTGGCCAGCCCTCTTTGGCAAGGGCGTTGGGATCGATCCATTCAGCAAGATCGGGGGCCATTTCAATCGCCGAGCGCGTGGCTTTGAACATCAACTTTTGCGTCACACCCGCATGCAGCGGATAGACAGGTTCGAAGGCGGGAATATTGGCGGCGTCGGTTACCGAGGCGATGTGATCGGGGTGGACCATCTGCGCGATGCCGTCGAACAGCTCAATCTTGCCAGAAATGATCCGCCGCTGGCCCGTGGGCAGTTGTTTTTTGAGCCAATCGCCGCGCGCGTGGAAGAAAACGAGTTGAAAACTGGTTTCGGCGTCTTCGACCGTGACACGGTAAGGGCGCCCTTTGACGGCGTTTGGGGTGTGCTTGCCGACCTCGACCTCGACGGTGACTGTGGCGGGGGCTTGGACGTTGCGGATTGAGGGGCGCAGTTGCCGATCGATGCCCGCATGCGGCAGGGTAAAGAGCATGTCACGGGGTTTCTCGATATGCACCGCGCCAAGCGTGACCGCGGTTTTGGGGCCGATCCCGTCGAGTTTGGCCAAGGCCCCAAAGAGCGGAAAGAGGACTTCGGGCCTGCCTTTGTCGGTCATTCCTTTATCGCTCATTCTCTTATCACTCATCCGCCCTGCCCGATGCGGGCAAGCCATGCGTTTTCGTCGATGGTCTCGATGCCAAGATCGGCGGCCTTTTTCGCTTTGGATCCGGCACCGGGGCCTGCGACGAGAAGATCGGTCTTGGCGCTGACTGAGCCGGCCACTTTGGCCCCCAAGGCCTCGGCTTGGGCTTTGGCCTCGGCGCGGGTGAGTTTTTCGAGCGTCCCGGTGAAGACGATGGTTTTGCCCGCGACGGGGCTATCGCCGGTATCGGGGAGCTCGGCGTCTTGGATTGTCAGCTCGGCGGTGAGCCGATCAATTGCGGCGCGTTTATGCGGCTGAGACAGCGTTGTCACCAACGAGAGGGCCACGGTGGCCCCGATGCCGTCGATATCGGTCAGCGATTTCCACGCGGCGCGGGATTGAGGGGCGACGGGCTGTGTGTCCCAAATGGCCGCGCGGGTGGCGGTGATGCTGGCGCGGCGGCCCTCAAGGGCGGCGGCTTGGCGTTCGAGGTCTTCTGCGTGATCCGCGGCCAAGTGTTTTTTCGAGGCCGGAAGGGCCATATCAGCGGCGGCGATCAGGGCATCCCATGTGCCAAAGTGGCGCGCCAGATCATTTGCGGCCACTTCGCCCAGATGGCGCATACCCAGAGCAAAGAGCATGCGGCCAAGGGGAATGGTGCGTTTATCTTCGATGGCTTGGAGCAATTTTTCCACGCTGGTT
>JALZWD010000032.1 GCA_023300365.1 Flavimaricola sp.
CACACCTAAAACGTGTATTTTTAACACAAACACACCCTAAGGGGATTTTGTCCGATTGAAGCGCCGTTAAAGGCATGTGACCTTCGAGAAAGTTTCTTGGAGGTTTTATGAAATACACAAAAATACCTTTGTCGCTGTCGTTTGTCGCATTTTTGTCCGCCTGTGGCGGCAGCAGCAGTCCCGACCCGCTTTCGTTTGACGATTTTGTCGATGAAGGCGTGGCGATTGCAAATCTCATCGAGGGCTCAGACATTCAAGAAACCGCGCCCGGCGCTTTGCCCACAACGGGCTCCGCGCGCTATGTCGGGGTTGCTGGCACAACATTAAGCGACAGCAGCGAAGTTGCTGGACGATTTAACTTGGACGCCGACTTTGCCGATAATTCCGTCTCCGGCGCCCTATCTGATATTGTTGATCAAGACAGCAATCCCTTGGAGGGCAGTCTAACATTTGCCGATGGCGATATTGACCGGACCTCAAATCCAGGCTTTGCTGTGTACGAAGCCGATATGGCCGGCTCTTTGACAAACATTGCGGATGAAGAATTTATCGTCGATGCCGAGCTTATTGGGACATTTGGCGGCGAAAACGCCGAATTTGTTGCCGGTGTTTTTGCAGGCACCGCAACGAGCGGCGACAATGTTCTAGAGTTTGACGACGGGGAATTCCTCGGCGAAAGGCAATAAAGCCACAGACATAATGCGGGGCAATGCAACACCCATTGCCTCGTATCCTCTGGCCCAAGCCCCCCTCAAATGTCACAGTTTTGCGGCTCTGACGCGCGAAAAGGCGCAAAACCTGTTGTTTCCTTGACCTTAGCCCCCAAACGCCCTAGGCATCGCCCTGTCCAACGTCTTGGCAATTCGGCCAGACGGGCCGCGCGATCTTTGCGGCTATTCACGCCGTAACATCGCGAAAGGGCCTGACTTGACCGAAGAAACCACTCCCGAGCCGACCATCACCTTTGCCGACCTTAAACTCGACAAAAAGGTTCTCAAAGCCGTTGATGAAACGGGCTATACCTCTCCTACCCCTATTCAAGCGGGTGCAATCCCGCCCGCCCTTGAGGGCAAAGACGTTTTGGGCATCGCCCAGACCGGCACCGGCAAGACCGCGAGTTTTGTCCTGCCCATGGTGCATATGCTGGGCCGTGGGCGTGCGCGCGCGCGTATGCCGCGCAGCCTTGTGCTTTGTCCTACCCGCGAGTTGGCCGCACAGGTGGCCGAAAATTTCGACACCTATGCCAAGTTTACCAAGCTGACCAAGGCGCTGTTGATCGGCGGTGTAAGCTTTAAAGAACAAGACCTGTTGATTGATCGCGGCGTTGACGTGTTGATCGCCACACCGGGACGCCTGCTTGACCATTTTGAGCGTGGTAAGCTGTTGCTCACAGGCGTGCAGATCATGGTTGTCGACGAAGCCGACCGGATGTTGGATATGGGCTTTATCCCCGATATCGAACGTATCTTTGGCCTCACGCCCTTCACCCGCCAAACCCTGTTCTTTAGCGCCACAATGGCCCCAGAGATTGAGCGGATCACCAATACATTCCTATCCGCCCCCGCCAAGATTGAGGTCGCCCGTGCGGCCACGACAAATGACAACATCAAGCAAGGTGTTGTCATGTTCAAAGGCTCGCGTCGCGAAAAGGCCGACCGCGAAAAGCGCGATTTGCTACGGGCGTTGATCCAAGGTGAAGGCGAGGCATGCACCAATTCGATCATCTTTTGCAATCGCAAGTCTGATGTCGATATTGTCGCCAAGTCATTGAAAAAGCATGGGTATAATGCAGAGCCTATTCACGGCGACCTTGATCAATCCCAGCGTATGCGCACCCTCGAAGGCTTTCGCGAGGGGACGGTGAAATTCCTCGTGGCCTCTGATGTGGCCGCACGGGGCTTGGATGTGCCTGCGGTAAGCCACGTGTTTAACTTTGACGTGCCAAGCCATGCCGAAGATTACGTGCACCGGATTGGCCGCACAGGCCGCGCCGGGCGCAAAGGCACGACGATCATGATTTGCAGCCCCCGCGACGAGAAAAACTTCGACGCGGTGGAGCGGCTGGTGCAATCATCGATCCCACGCCTTGATAATCCCCTGTTGGGCGGCCCTGCCCCCACAGGCGAAGTCGAAGATGCCGGGCAAACCGCCGAAGAAAAGCCCAAGCGCAGCCGTTCGCGCAGCCGCAACAAGCCGCGCACAGAGGACAAGCCGCAGGATCATGACGCGGTTAAATCCGAAGCCAAATCCGAGGCGGAGGCGCCCAAGCAAGACGATAAGCCCAAACGCGACCGCAAGCCGCGCGAAGACCGCAAGCCACGCGAAGATCGCAACAACGATGGCAATCGCAATGACGGCAATCGCGGTGGACGCGGTAAAGGCGGCCGTCGTGAGGATAAAAGGGTTGGCATGGGCGACGATGCCCCAAGCTTTATCACCCAGAGCTTTGCCGAACGCTCGGGCAGCTAAGACACCAAAGCCGCACAAACAAAAAGGGCACCCAAACGAGGTGCCCTTTTTCAATTCTAGTGCCTGCCCGTTCCTAGCTTGGACGGCGGCGCATCACAGCCAAAGCACCCAAACCAGCCAAAAGCAGCGGGATAGACGCCGGCAAAGGTACAGGCGATGGGCTTGTTGGCGGCGGTGCGACCGGGCCACCGGGATCAACAACGGCGGCTTGGTTTACATTGAGGATATCAAAGGCCCAGTTTCCGGTGCGCTGTACGTCGTTTGAAATGTCGCAAAAGCGTTCGCCACCACAACTGGCGGCTGTGAAATCGCCTTCGCCTTCGCGATCGAACGGGTCGTCACGCGTGGCACCTGCGAAGTTATCAAATTGCGACACGCCAACGGAATACGTGCCTGGATCAAGGCTGATCTCAAGAAACGTGTCATAAAAGCTGCCTGTCACCGGATCTGCATTAACCTGCGACGAAAAGCCGTCATCGTTATCGCCGATCTGCATCCCATCGACGGCAAACACCGCCAAGATCGGATCAAAACCGCCAGCGGCGATCGTGACACCCTCGGCATTCACACCGCCCGCATAAGACCATGTGCGCAGCACAACGTCGGATGCGATATCGACACTGAAATCAAAGAACTGCACTTCATCGTCCTCTGACAAAGCGCCCGTGAAAGAAAAGGTCGCCGCCTGAGCGGCACCTGCAGTAAGCAAAAGGCCTGCGGCCATGAGTGATCGGAACATTGTATCCCCCCGGATTTATTAACGCTGGTAACAAAACCGTTATCACCGCGAATGTCCATACCCGAGGGGGGAAATCCGCCTAGTTCAGGCGGCTGACCACAACTGTCACTTCTGGCTTTTTACCAATCTCATTCTGGCTGACCTGACGCACGATCTTGCGAAGCTCTTTCTCAAGCGCCTCTTCGTTGCGCAGCGTCTTGGGTTTGGCCCGGCCCATAAACTGCCCCAGATCGCCCTCGAGAACCTCGGCCAATGCCGCGTTCGAGCGTCCGGTTTCCGGCAGGCCCATCAACTCGACCCAAGGATCACCCAGCGGATCATCGTTTTCATCAATAATCAGCGTCACCGTCACATGCCCATTAAGCGCCATGCGGATACGGTCGCGGATGATGCCGTCCATCGCCCCATATTTAACCGACCCATCAAGATAGGTCCGCCCGGTGTCGATATATTCCGCCACCTTTGGCTGATTGCCCGACAGATCAAGCATCATACCGTTCACCGCAACAATCCCCGCAAGGCCGTTCTTGTCGGCCAGCTTGGCATGTTCGCGCAAATGACGATGTTCGCCGTGCATCGGGATCACCATCTGCGGTTTGGTGATCTTGTGCATCTCAAGCAAGTCGGGCTGATTTGCATGGCCCGAAACGTGATAATCGCCGTCGTTATGGTCAACGATATCAACGCCCTTTTCCGACAGCTGGTTCATAATCCGGATCACGCCACGCTCGTTGCCCGGAATGGTTTTCGACGAGAATAGGAAGGTGTCGCCCTCTTTAAGACCGATCCCTAAGTAGCTCTTGTTATTGGCCAATTGGGCGCTGGCGGCGCGACGCTCGCCTTGCGACCCCGTCACCAGACAAAACAGGTTTTGGCGCGGAATATCCGCGGCCTCTTCTGGGCCAACAGTCTGGGGGAACCCTTCAAGAAGGCCGGTTTCCTTGGCGGTTTGTGTCATCCGCTGCATCGAGCGGCCAAGCAGGCACACGGTGCGGCCCGCGTCCGAGGCCGCCGTGGCCAGCGTCTTGAGGCGCGCGACGTTCGAGGCGAATGTTGTCGCCACAACCATGCCCGTTGCCTCTTTCATGAATTTCGAAATCGGCTCGCGCAATGTGGATTCCGAGCGGCCCGCATGTTGCGAAAACACGTTTGTGCTGTCGCAAACCAACGCCTTGACCCCGTCCTTGGACACTTCGTCCCAAAGCTTGCGGTCAAACGGCTCGCCCACCACTGGGCTTTCGTCGATCTTAAAATCACCTGTGTGCAGGATACGTCCCTGCGGCGTATCAATCGCCAAACCCGCACTTTCGGGGATCGAATGGCTGATCGGAACATACGCCACCTTAAAAGGCCCCGCTTGGGTAAAGGCCGGATAGGCTTCAACCACATTCAATGCGCTTTCGGGCGCGCCATGTTCATCCAATTTGCGCCGCGCCAGGGACGCGGTGAACTTGCGGGCAAAAATCGGCGCGCGCAGTTTGTCATACAGGTGGCCAACCGCACCGATATGGTCTTCGTGGCCGTGGGTGATGAACACGCCGTCAATCTGGTCGCGGCGTTTCTCAAGCCATGTGATATCGGGCATGATCAGGTCCACGCCGGGCGTTGTGTCCATATCGGGGAATGTCACGCCCAGATCAACGATAATCAAACGCTCTTTGCCGGGGGCACCGTATCCATAAACATAGCAGTTCATGCCGATCTCGCCGGCGCCTCCGAGGGGGAGGTAAATCAATCTGTCATTACTCATTCTGAGTTATAAATCCTTGTTATACTGATGGATTTTAATCAACCCATGCATCGTTAATTCATCTTCGTGCTCATCGAAGAGCTTTTCGGTCTGTTGGAACAACGGGGCCAGACCACCCGTGGAAATCACTTTCATTGGCCGTCCGTGCTCGGCTTTGATGCGTGCACAAATCTCGCGGACGAGGCCGATATACCCCCAAAACACGCCCGACTGCATACATGCAACTGTATTCGTGCCGATCACGGCTTGTGGCTTGGATATGTCGACATGCGGCAACGCTGCGGCGGCGTTGTGCAGCGCCTCAAGCGAC